>NZ_JBFWVN010000035.1:0-37276 GCF_050246715.1 Methylocystis sp. | reverse complement strand
GCGGATCGCGCTCGCCGCGGAGACGCCGAAACGCTCCGCCGCCTGTCGGCGAGACATGCCGCCAGACACTGCGGCCACAACGCGTTCTCGGAGATCGAGCGAAAGAGTCTTCTTCGACATGCCTGCCCGCCTCCTTCGCCAGCAGGCAGTTTGAATCAGAACAAAGCTGATTCGTGAATCCCTCTCGATTCAATCAGACAAGAAACCGCTCTAGCGCTTGCGCTTTTTCTCGACGTCCATCGCGAGCGACTTGCCCAAAATGTGCTCGTCGCGCCCGATGACATGCGCGCTGGAGCCGACGATGAGCGGGTCGGGTCCGTGGACGACGCTATGCGCCTTGTTCGGATAATCGAGGCTCGATAGAAAGTGCTGCATACAATTGAGGCGCGCGCGCTTCTTGTCGTCGGATTTAATGACGATCCACGGCGCGTCGGCCGTGTCGGTAAAGAAGAACATCGCCTCCTTGGCCTCGGTGTAGTCGTCCCATTTATTCATCGAAATCCGATCGATCGGCGACAGCTTCCACTGTTTGAGCGGATCGTGCATGCGCGCATGGAAACGGCGCTGCTGCTCCTCGCGCGTCACCGAGAACCAATATTTGTAAAGACGAATGCCGCAGCTGACGAACATGCGTTCAAGTTCGGGACATTGGCGCATAAAGTCGAGATATTCATTGGGCGTGCAAAAATTCATCACGCGCTCAACTCCGGCCCGATTGTACCAGGAACGGTCGAAGAAAACGATTTCGCCAGCGCACGGCAGGTGGTGGACATAGCGCTGGAAATACCACTGCGTGCGCTCATGCTCGGATGGCTTCTCAAGGGCGACGACGCGCGCGCCGCGCGGGTTGAGATGCTCCATGAATCGTTTGATGGCGCCGCCCTTCCCCGCCGCGTCGCGCCCTTCAAACAGCATGACGATGCGTTGACCGGTCTTCTTTACCCAGCTCTGCGCTTTTAAGAGCTCCACCTGCAGCAGCGCCATATGCCGCAGATAGTCCTTTTCGGAGAGCCGCGTCTTGTAAGGAAATTCACCTGATTCAAACGCCTTGCGGATCGCTTCCGGGTCGGCGCGCAGCCGGCGGACATCCGGTTGCGGCGCGTGGGCGGGCGCCGCGTGTTCGACTCCCTGAACGCCCCCGGCGCCAGCTTCGATTTTGGGCGCGGGAGCCGCTGAGCCAGCTTTGGCGACGCTCTCGGCGGTTTCGTCCATGGTCGACTACCAGTTTTCGCCGTGAGCGCGAGTCTGGCGCTCTCCGGATTTCCAGGGCTCGGGCGTGGCTTCAGGCCAAAAATCAGATTGCAATCTTTCGGAACATAAAAGCAACCGCGCATTTCGACGCTTTGGCGATCCGAGCCGCCGACGCATTGCCACGTGTGCGCCCCCTCCCTATAGTCCGCCGCCAAAAGCCGGGGAGCCGGCTCGAACGCACCCAAGGAAGCATCCCTCATGTTAGAAGGCCTGCGCGTCGCTTCGCAGAACTGGATCGGCCGCGCCATCATGGCGCTGGTGATGGGCGTCATCGTGGTCAGTTTCGCGATCTGGGGAGTCGGAGACGTTTTTCGCGGCATGACGACGCAACGGCTCGCCCGCGTCGGCTCGGGCGAAGTCTCCGTCGAGGCCTACCGCAACGCCTATCAGAACGAGCTTCGCCGCATTCAGCAGCGGATGCGACGCGCGATCACCAATCAGGAGGCGCGTCAGTCGGGGCTGGACCTGCAGATTTTGGAGCGTCTGATCACCGAGGTCGCGCTGGATCAAAAGGCGCGCCAGCTCCAGCTAGCGGTCAGCGACGAAACCGCCCAGCGCCTGCTCGCATCCGAAAAAGTCTTTCAGGGCCCGGACGGCAAATTCGACGCCATGCGCTTTAAGCAGATCGCCAATGACGCGGGCTTCAGCGAACGAGGCTTTCTAGCCGATCAGAAGAACGCCTATCTGCGCAAGATGATCACCGACATCGTCATCGCTGGAGTCGAACCGCCTAAACCGATGATCGAAGCGATCCACCGCTTCCGCAATGAATCGCGAACGATCGACTATGTCATTCTGCCGCCGTCCCTGGTCGCCGCTATGGCCACGCCGTCCGACGAGGAGTTGAAGAAATATTTCGACGAGCGCGAGCAAAGCTTCCGCGCCAAGGAATATCGCAAATTGACGACGCTCGTCGTCAGCCCGTCCGTGATCGGCAAGCCGGAGAGCGTTTCCGCCGAGGACGCGCGCAAGCTTTATGACGAGGTGAAGTCGAAGCGCTACGGAACTCCGGAAAAGCGCGACGTGCGGCAAATCGTGTTCAAGACCGACAAGGAAGCCGAAGAAGCGATTGCCAAGCTGAAAGCCGGCGCCGACTTTAACGCGCTGGCGGCGGAGCTGAAACTCAATCCCAAGGACGTAAATCTCGGACTGGTCGAATTGCGTGATTTCGGCGATCCCAAAGTCGGAGCGGCCGTCTTCGCGCTGCCCCAGCCGGGACTGACCGAGCCGATCCATACCGCCTTTGGCGCCGTCGTGTCGGAGGTCAAGAGCATTACGCCGGCAATCTACAGCAAGACCTTCGAACAGGCCGAGCCAGAGCTTCGCGCGGAAATCGCCGCGCAGCGTGTGACGCCCGAGGTGCGCAAACTCCACGAGGCCATCGAGGACCAGCGCGCTTCCGGCAAAACGTTGGCCGAAGCCGCAAAAACCGCGGGACTTGAGACCAATGTTTACGAAGCGGTCGACGACGCAGGCAACGACCGCAGCGGCAAGCCGATCGCAAATCTCCCCGCGGGACCAGACCTCGTCAAGGCGGCGTTCGCGTCGGACGTCGGCGTCGACAATGACACCGTCGCGACGCGCGACGGCGGCTACGTCTGGTTTGAAGTCAATGGCGTCGAGCCGGCGCGGCAGAAGACCTTCGACGAAGTGAAGGACGCCGTCGCCGAGGCGATGCGCAACGAAGCGGCGCAAAAGGCGCTCGCCGCAAAGGCCGCCGAAATTGTCGCTAAGCTGAACGCCGGCCAGCCGATCGAAGACGTCGCCAAGGAGCTCGGCGTTCAGACGCAGCGCGCCAATGAGGTGAAGCGTGAGGCGCGGCCGGACTTCACCCCCAACGTCATCGTTCAATTCTTCGAGGTCGCCCCGCGCAACGCCGGCTCCGTCGTCTTCGACAATGGAAGGCTGGTTTATTTCGTGCGCGACGCAACGACCCCTGTCTTCGATCCAAACTCGATTGAATCAAAGACGATCGCTCAGCAGCTGAAGCCGGCGTTTCATAACGACCTGCTGGAGCAATATGTGGGCGGTCTGGAGAAGGCGCTCGGCGTCGACATCAACCAGCGGGCGCTCGAAGCCGCGACAGGAGCGGAACGCGACAGGTGAGCGGCGCGCTGTTCGAGCCGGACTTCGACGCTTTCGGCCCCGATTACGACGCGGGACGGCCGCAGCTGGTCGTCACGCGGCTGGTCGGCGATCTCGAGACGCCGGTTTCCGCCTATCTCAAGCTCACGCGCGATCGGCGCGGCGCCGCTTTTCTGCTTGAATCCGTCGAAGGCGGGGCAGCGCGCGGCCGCTATTCGATGATCGGCCTTGACCCCGACCTGATCTTTCGCGTCGTTGACGACAAAGCGGAAATCAATCGCGGCGCGCTCGATCGCGCGAGCCGCTTCGCGCCTTGCGAGGCGGTGCCGCTCGCCGCCTTGCGTGAGCTGATCGCTGAATCCGCCGTGCCGCTGGCTGTCGGCTTGCCGCCGATGGCCGCGGGCGTGTTCGGCTATCTCGGCTACGATATGGTGCGCCAGATGGAGCGCCTCGCGCCGGCCAAGGCCGACAAGATCGGCGTGCCTGACGCGCTTTTCGTGCGACCGACTTTGATGATCGTCTTCGACACGGTCCGCGACGAAATATTGATCGTCACGCCTGTCCGGCCCAAGTCCGGCGTCGCGGCGAAGCCGGCCTATGAAGCGGCGCTCGCGCGTCTCGACAAAGTCGTCGCGACGCTGGAGGCTCCGCTGGAGCATCGCGACAGCGCGGCGGATGCGCATCTCCTCGCCCAGGAGCCGGTTTCGAATACGCCGAAGCCGCGCTTTATCGAGATGGTCGAGCGCGCCAAGGAATATATTCGCGCAGGCGATATTTTTCAGGTCGTGCTGTCGCAGCGCTTCACCGCGCCTTTCGCTCTACCCGCCTTTGGGCTCTATCGCGCGCTCAGGCGAGTCAATCCGGCGCCCTTTCTCTGCTTTCTCGATTTCGGGGAATTCCAGATCGTTTGTTCGAGCCCCGAAATCCTGGTGCGGGTCGCCGAAGGCAAGGTGACCATCCGCCCGATCGCCGGCACGCGCTGGCGCAGCGAGATCAAGGCCGAAGACGAACGTCTCGCCGACGATCTCCTCGCCGACGAAAAGGAACGCGCCGAACATCTGATGCTGCTCGATCTTGGACGCAACGATGTCGGCCGCGTCGCAACGACGGGAACGGTGCGCGTCACTGACAGTTTCACGATTGAGCGCTACAGTCATGTGATGCACATCGTTTCCAATGTCGAAGGCGAACTCGACGCGCGCCATGATTGCATCGAGGCGCTCGCCGCGGGTTTTCCCGCCGGCACCGTCTCCGGCGCGCCGAAGGTGCGCGCGATGGAGATCATCGACGAACTCGAGACCGACAAGCGCGGAATCTATGGCGGCTGCATCGGCTATTTCGGCGCAGGCGGACAGATGGACACTTGCATCGTGCTGCGCACGGCGATCGTCAAGGACGGCAAGATGCATGTGCAGGCCGGCGCCGGCGTCGTCTACGACAGCGAACCGGAATATGAGAATCGCGAATGCGTCAACAAGGCGAAAGCGCTGTTTCGCGCCGCCGAGGAAGCGGTTCGCTTCGCGACGCGTGCGCGGCGGGGCCAGTAGCAATTCCGCGAGAATGCGCGGACAGCGAAAGGGGTAGCGGCGTATCTCATGGACGGCCCAACGATCTACGATGACGGCGACGATCCTTCCCGTGCGATCCGCATCGGCGAACCCAATGGCGCCGACGCCGCAAAATGGGGCGTCCTTCTATCGCGCTTCATGCGCATCGTCGCCTTCTTTTGGCTTGTGCAGGGCCTGATGCAATGGCGGATCATTCTTGCCGCCGACCGTTCGATTTTCGAAACCATGCCCCAGAGCGCGGCTTTCGCCGTCATTTTCTTCGCGGTGCTCGATTTGATCGCCGGCGTCGGCTTGTGGCTGGCGACGCCGTGGGGCGGCGTGTTGTGGCTGCTGGTGGCGAGCGCCCAGATTTTTCTCACGCTCAGCATGCCGAGTTTCTTCATCGGCGGCTATTGGCTGATCGGCGTCAACGCGGTGCTGATCGCCATGTATTTCGGCCTGACCTTCGAAGCCGGACGCGACGTCGAGGCGCAGCGCATGCGCGAACGCCGCCGTCGCCGCAGATTCGACAGAAAGCCGCCAAAACCTTCTTGAGCGACAGCCTCGATTAGCGCGGCGTTAGCGTAAATCGAATGTTTAAGTTCATCTCTCATTCACCGCAATCAGTCGGCGTCGCGGTAAACGCGCGATTCAGGCTGTTGCTTAAACCGCTTTTCACCCGCCGCGCCCTAATTTGCACGCATCGAACGCCGATCAAGAGATGCCTGACGCATCCGCCCTTATGGAGAAGATGATGAGCGCCGTGACCAAGACCGCCCCCCTGGCCCGAGAGAATCGCGTCAGCGAGATCCGGCCGGTTTATCTAGAAGCGCTGACGCTCGTCGAACGACTCCACCGCCGTTTGCTCGACGTCGTCAAGGACGAATTCGATCGCCGCGATCTCGGCGACGTCAATTCGGTGCAGGCGCTGCTGCTCTATAACATCGGCGACAAGGAGCTGACCGCGAGCGAGCTGCGCACGCGCGGCTATTATCTCGGCTCCAATGTTTCCTACAACGTCAAGAAGCTCGTCGAGACGGGCTATATGCATTACGCCCGCTCGCGTCTCGACCGCCGTTCGGTGCGCATCAGCCTGACCCCGAAGGGCAAGCAAATTCACGATATCGTGGCTCAGCTTTACGAAAAGCACGCGCTGACCGTCGAGCAGATCGGCGGCGTATCCTGCGATGAATTTCGTAGCCTTAACGCCTCGCTTTCGCGCCTCGAGCGCTTCTGGACCGATCAGGTCCGTTATCGGCTCTGACGCGGTCTGGCGCGTCTTCTCGTCTCTCGCCGGCAGGCGCCTTAAAGGCCGCTTTGCCGGCGCTTTTCGTTTGCGGACCCGAGTCTTAGAGCGCGGCTCGCGAAAAAGTGGGAACCGGCTTTTCGCGTAAAGCGCGCTCTAAATCACTAGAATCGATCACGTTATCTGCGTTCAGCGGGTTCCGCCTGAACGCACCGCGATCTAGCGCAAGCCGCCCGGCAGCCCTATCTTATCGCCTGTTAACCACGACCTAGGACGCCCACATGCGATGGTCCGTCACGATCGGCTCCTTCAAGGGAACCGCCGTGCGCATTCACGTTACCTTCCTGCTGCTCTTGGGCTGGATCGGCTTTGCGGCCTATCAGCGCGGCGGCGCGATCGCGGCGCGCGACAGCGTCTTGTTCATCGTCGCGATTTTTTTCTGCGTCGTTCTGCATGAGTTCGGCCACATATTGACCGCGCGCCGCTATGGAATCGTCTCGCGGGAAATCACGCTGTTGCCGATCGGCGGCGTCGCCGACATGGAGCGGATGCCTGACAAGCCGGGACAGGAGCTGCTGATCGCGCTCGCAGGTCCTGCCGTCAATCTTGTGATCGCCGTCGGATTGATCCTCTTTCTGGGCGCCATCGACCTTTCCGACGCTGTCGAGATTGGCGATCCGTCGGTCAATCTCCTGAAACGCCTGGCGGCGGTCAATATTTTCCTCGCGGCGTTCAACTTGATCCCCGCCTTTCCGATGGACGGCGGCCGCGTGCTCCGCGCCGCTCTGTCGATCTGGATGGGCAAGGAGCGCGCGACTCGCATCGCCGCTCAGATCGGTCAGGGCTTTGCGTTTCTGCTCGGTTTCCTTGGACTTTTCGGAAATCCGCTGCTGCTGTTCATTGCGATTTTCGTCTATATCGCCGCCGCCGGCGAGGCGCAGATGACATCCATGTCGGAAGCGGCGCGCGGTCTGAAGGCCGCCGATGCGATGGAGACCCGTATCGCCGTGATCGACCGCGGCGCCACCGTGCGGGAAGCGATCGACATTCTCCTGGCCACGTCGCAGGACGAATTCCCGGTCGTCGACGCCTCGGGCCGCCTCTCCGGCTTCCTGTCGCGGTCCAACATTGTCGAAGCCTTGCAGGGTTCCGATCCCGGCGCGCCGATTGCGCCCTTCATGCGCCGAGAGCCGGCGACGATCGGCGTTGGCGAGAGCATCGACGCCGCATTGCCCAAGCTCACCGGGGGAGAAGCTGTCGGCGTCGTCGACGCGGACGGGCGACTGCTGGGGCTTTTGACCCGCCAATCGCTGGCCGAGATCATGATGATCAAGGAAGCGCGGCCGGATTGGCGCTTCTCGCCGCGCGACGACAGTCCACCAACGGTTGCCTAAGCCCCGCCGGCGGCCTAATGCACTCTTTAGAACTGCGCCAAACGCCCCAGCCAGGAGCGCCGGACCTCAGACAAATGTCCAACGTCACCCTCATCGACAATTACGACAGCTTCACCTTCAACCTGGTCCATTATTTCGGCCAGTTGGGCGCGAAGGTCACCGTGCACCGCAACGACGCAGTGTCGGTCGCCGAAGTGCTCGCCGGAGGGCCCGATGCGATCGTTCTGTCGCCAGGACCCTGCACGCCGCGTGAAGCCGGCATCTGCATGGAGCTGATTTCGGCCGCTGCCGAGACCGTGCCGATTTTCGGGGTCTGCCTTGGCCATCAGTCGATCGGCGAGGTTTTTGGCGGCGACGTCATTCGCGCGCCCTTGCCGATCCATGGCAAGATGGCGACGATCCTGCACCACGGCGAGGGCGTGTTTCGAGGCATCGAAGGGCCGTTCCAGGCGACGCGCTATCACTCACTGATCGTCAGCCGCGAAACGCTTCCCGACTGCCTGAGAATCACGGCCGAAACGCCGGACGGCCTAATCATGGCGCTGTCGCACAAGTCCCTGCCGACGCATGGCGTACAGTTCCATCCAGAGAGCATCACCTCTCAGCACGGCCATAAGATTTTGCAAAACTTCCTCGACCTTGCGAGGGAATGGAACGAAGGGCCGCGACGCCGCGAGAAGGCGGCGTGACGGCGGCTTTGGCCGCGCGCCATCGGCTTGTGGCTTCGCCCTTGGTCTTTAACGCCGCCCTGCCCCAATGAGCGAGGAATTCAAATCCTATATCGCTGCCCTCGCCTCGGGCGCGCCGCTGGCGCGCGACGAGGCGGAAGCTGCGTTTACTCTAATTTTCAAGGGCGAAGCCACGCCCGGACAGCTTGGCGCGTTTCTCATGGGCCTGCGGCTGCGCGGCGAGACGATCGACGAAATTATCGGGGCGGCGGAGGCCATGCGCGCCGCCATGACGCCGGTCGAAGCGCCGCCGGGCGCGATCGACATTGTCGGGACAGGCGGCGACGGCGCCGGCACTTATAATATTTCCACTCTGGCCGCGATCATCGCCGCAGCCGCCGGCGCGATCGTCGCGAAACATGGCGGGAAAGCGGCTTCGTCACTGTCGGGGGCTTCCGACGTGCTTGGCGAACTCGGCGTCAAGGTGGGAATTTCTCCTGACGCCGCCGCCGCCTCTCTGCGCGAGGCGGGCATCTGTTTCATGGCCGGGACCGCGCATCATCCGGCCATGCGCCATGCCGCGGCGGTCAGACGCGATCTCGGCGTACGCACGATTTTCAATCTGCTGGGTCCGCTGTGCAACCCGGCGTGGGTCGAGCGTCAGACCATCGGCGTCTTCTCCCGCGACTGGCTCGAACCCTTGGCGCATGTGCTGCGCGAGCTTGGCGCCACGCGCGTCTGGCTGCTGCATGGAAGCGACGGACTCGACGAGGCGACGACGACCAGCGTCACGCATGTCGTCGCGCTCGAAGACGGCGTCATAAGCGCCTTCGACTTCTCGCCTGAAGACGCGGGATTGCCACGGGCCACGACGCAACAGCTCGTCGGCGGCGATGCGGCCCATAACGCCAGGGCGTTGCGCGCCGTACTCGAGGGCGAGAAGAACGCCTATCGAGACATCGCCGCGCTTAACGCCGGCGTGGCGCTGGTCGTCGCCGGGCGGGCCGCGAATCTGCGCGATGGCGTCGCGCTCGCCGAGGCGGCGCTCGATTCGGGCGCGGCGCGGGACAAGCTCGACGCGCTGATCCGATGCTCGAACCGAGCTGCCTGACCGCCGTCCAATCGGGATAGGATTGCGGCCGTTTATCGGCTATTCATAGCGAGCCGGCAGTTGACGGAATGAATTCGAGCGAGGCGGTCGCGGCCCGACTTCGCCGCAGGCGAACAGATGACGGACATCTTACGAAAGATTGAAACTTATAAACGCACCGAGATATCCGAGGCGAAGGTGCGCATGCCGTTGGCGACGCTTGAGCGCAAGGTGCGCGATCATGATCCGCCGCGCGGCTTCGTCCATGCGATCGAGCAAAAGCTCAACGAACGCCGCATCGCGCTCATCGCCGAAATCAAGAAGGCAAGTCCGTCCAAAGGAATCATTCGGCCTGACTTCGATCCGCCGAAACTGGCGCGCGCCTATCAAGCCGCCGGCGCCGCCTGTCTTTCGGTGCTGACCGACGCGCCGTCATTCAAGGGCAGGCTCGAAGACCTTGAAGCGGCGCGAAAGGCGACGCATCTGCCGGCGCTGCGCAAGGATTTCATGTTCGACCCCTATCAGGTCTATGAGGCGCGCGCTTTTGGGGCGGATTGCATCCTCATCGTCATGGCCGCCGTCGATGACGACGAAGCGCGCGCGCTGAACACCGCCGCGCATGATCTGCGCATGGACGTGCTCGTCGAAGTGCATGACGAAAGCGAGCTTGATCGTGCGCTAAAACTCGAGACGCGTCTCATCGGAGTCAATAATCGCAATCTCCATGACTTCAACGTCTCGCTCGAAGTGAGCGAGAGGCTCTCGGAGAAGATTCCGCGCGACAAAATCATTGTCGCGGAAAGCGGCATCACGACGCATGACGACTGCCTGCGCCTCGAAAAGTCGCACATCTTCGCCTTCCTCGTCGGCGAAAGCCTGATGCGCAAGCAGGATGTGGAGGCCGCGACGCGCGAACTTCTGCAAGGCGCGCACGCCAGTCAGAATTCGGGCGCGCACAAGTCCGCCGCCGGCGCGTGACATGAGCGCGCTGACTCACCTCGGCGCAGCTGGTGAAGCGCATATGGTCGATGTGTCGGCAAAGGCTGAGACCGCTCGCGTGGCGCGCGCGCGCGGCCAAGTGGCGATGGCGCGCGAAACCCTGCGTCTCGCCATCGAAGGCCAGGCCAAGAAGGGCGACGTCTTCGGCGTCGCGCGTATTGCCGGAATCATGGCGGCGAAGAAGACGAGCGACCTAATCCCGCTTTGTCATCCGCTTCCCTTGTCGAGCATATCGATCGAGATCACGCCGGATGAGGCGCTGCCGGGCCTGCGCGTGCTGGCCGAAGCGTCGGTCACCGGCAAGACCGGCGTCGAGATGGAGGCGCTCACCGCCGTCTCGGTCGCCTGTCTGACGATCTATGACATGTTGAAGGCCGTCGATCGCTTCATGCGCATCGAAGGCGTCGAACTCGTCGAAAAGCGCGGCGGCAAGTCCGGCGACTGGGACCGCGACGAATAAATCGGCATCGGCCGCGACCAACAATTCGACTCGGTCGGAATAGCTCGATATCGTAACAATTCGACACATTTACTGATTGGCGGAGGCCGCTATGCGGCGCTTTCTTATCGCTATCGCATTGCTGTTGCTCGCAGGCGCGCCCGCGATCGCCGACCGTGCGAGCGAATGCCGACGACGGTGCGGCGACGACGCGGCCTGCTACCGGCGCTGTATGGGTTATTCCTATCATCACGGCGGCTATCATCGTTCAGGTTCGCCCTATTGGCGCTCCCCCTCGAGTGGAGCCGGCCAGCCGCGCGCCTATCGCCGCGCGCCACCAGTCGAGGCGCCAAGCCCCGCCAGACCTTCGGAATCGGGCGGCGGCGGCCCCGCCGAAAGGCCATCCATCCTCGGCACGGCCTATGATTTTCTGTATGCGCCCGGCGCCGAGACGGCTGGTTATGGCTTGTATTCTTACGTGATCCTGCCCCGACCCGGCGATCGCGCCGTCGCCTTTTTGCGCGAGATTGTGGGCCACTTTCCCGCGGCGTCGAACGTTGCGGAGGCGAAGCAGCGGATCAACATCCTCTATCTGCCGACCAAGGCGGCCGCGCGCGGACAAGCCGCTTTCGACGCCGACGCCGCGCCGGCGGTCGTCAAAGCCTTTCTCGACAAGAACTATGATTTCGCCATGGCGCGGGATTTGCTGTTCCATTTGTGCGACAGACCGGCGCCCGCGGTCGCGCAGCTATGCGCCAATGATCTCTCCGGCGGTCCCTATATTCTCACTTACGCGACCAAGGTCAGCGATCTTTCGCCTCTTCCCCCGCCCTTCCTCTTCATCGATCTGACCAATGTGCGTCCGCGCGCTTTTCCGCTTTTCGTCGCCGCTTACGCCGCGCAGGTGAAACGGCCAAACTTTTCGGATGGCGAGCGTCTTGCCGATTTCCGTTTGCAGCTCCTCAACGTCATTCTGACTGCCGCCGATTGGGTGCAACCGGTCAGCGCGGCGGTAGCGGACATCGCGCATTTCGCCGAGTCCACAAAGAGCGACGAGGAGACGCCGAAATGAAATTGTCCCTTCCTCGGGTCGTCGGCGTTTTTTTGCTGGCGATCGCTCTTGGCGTGGCGTTCTCCTTCGCTTATCCCAGCGTCGACATTGACGCGACGCTTGCGACCGTGATCGTGCTCGTCGCGCTTGCGGCCGAGAGCCTATTCGCTTTCATCTGCCGCCGCGTCGCGAACCGGGGATAAGGATTCGCGTGGATAAGCTGCTTTCGGTTTCCGACGCCCTCGCGCGCGTGCTCGCGGGAGCTTCGCGCCTTGACGAGGAATCGGCGCCGCTGGCGCTGGCGCGGGGGCGCACGCTCGCCGCCGATCTCGTCGCGCGCCGCACCCAGCCGCCGGTCGCCGTTTCGGCCATGGACGGCTTTGCGCTGCGCGCCGCCGACCTCGCCGCGGGCCCGCTGCGCATCGTCGGCGAAAGCGCCGCCGGTCGCGGCTATGGCGGAGCGCTCATGCCCGGCGAGGCCGTGCGCATTTTCACCGGCGCCCCCGTTCCGAACGGGGCTGATGCGATCTTGCTGCAGGAAGACGCGCGCGTCGCTGAGGACGCGTTGACCGCGAGCGCCCCGCCCGGCCCGCATATTCGCGCAGCCGGCCTCGACTTTCGCGAAGGCGCGGTCGCGCTCACGGTCGGGACGCGCCTCGGCCCGGCCGAGCTCGCCCTCGCTGCGGCGATGAACCATGCCGCCATTGCGGTCGCCCGTCGCCCCCGGGTGGCGATCATCGCATCCGGCGACGAACTCGTTCCGCCGGGCGCCGAGCCCGGCCCCTCGCAAATCATTTCCTGCAACAATCTGGCGGTCGCCGCCATCGCCGAAGACGCCGGCGCCGAAATCGTCGATCTCGGCATATTCCGTGACGATCTCGCCGAACTCGAACGCGGCGTCGCCCTTGCCCGCGAGGCGCGCGCCGACGTTCTCGTCACGCTCGGCGGCGCCTCGGTCGGCGACCGCGATCTGCTGCGTCCGGCGCTGGCGCGCCAGGGGATGTCGCTCGATTTCTGGAAAATCGCGATGCGGCCGGGCAAGCCCCTGATCCATGGCGCGCTCGGCGACATGCGCATCCTTGGCCTGCCCGGCAATCCAGTCGCCGCCTTCGTTTGCGCGCTGATTTTCCTCGCGCCGCTGCTGCGCGCTCTCCAGGGCGATCCCAAAGCCGGCGCCGATCTGACCAAACTGGCGCTCGCAGGAAGCAACCTCCCCGCCAACAAGGGCCGACGCGACTATATGCGCGCAACCCTCACGACGGACGAAATTGGGCGGCTCGTCGCCACGCCGCAGCCGCTGCAAGATTCATCGCTGCTCACCGAACTGACCCAATCCCAAGCGCTCCTGGTCCGGGAGCCCGGCGCGCCCGCGGCGGCGAAAGGCGACCCTTGCCGCATCCTTCGGCTTCCCTGACCGAGGCGGCGCGTTCGTGACTCTGGCGCCGCAACATGGCAAAGGAAGCCCGCGCTCGCCGAGGCGCGACGAAAGCAGGCCCGAATGTCGATCATCGATTCCATCCGCAAATCGCTCGTTCCGATCCATCCTGAAGGCTATGTCTTCGTCGCCGGTTTCGCGTTCGCGGCGCTCCTGCTCGATTACCTGTCGCCGACGCTCGGCTGGATCGGTTTCATCGCCACCGCCTGGTGCGCCTATTTCTTTCGCGATCCGAAGCGCATTACGCCGCTGCGCGAGGGGCTGATCGTCTCGCCCGCCGATGGCGTGGTCAGCGCGGTCGGGTTCTTTTTGCCGCCGGCTGAACTCGGTCTCGGTGCCGAGCCGATGCAGCGCATTTCGGTGTTCATGAGCGTTTTCGACGTGCATGTGAATCGCGCCCCGATCACCGGCCGCATCTCGAAAATCGCCTATAAGCCGGGCCTGTTTCTTAACGCCGACCTCGACAAGGCGAGCGAGGATAATGAGCGCAGCGGCATGGTCATCGACGCGCCGTATGGGCGTTTCGGCGTGGTGCAGATCGCGGGCCTCGTTGCGCGCCGCATCGTCGGATTCGTCAAGGAAGGCGAACAGATCGGCGTCGGCGACCGTTTCGGCCTGATCCGTTTCGGCTCGCGGGTCGACGTTTATATGCCGTCATCCGCGCGACCGATGGTGGCGGTAGGCTCGCGCGCAATCGCCGGCGAGACGATTCTCGCCGACATGACTGGCGGCGCCGCCGCGCTCAGCTTTAAGGCGGGATGAGCAACGACATGGCCGATCCGTTCTTCTCCGGGCATGACGCGCAAGAGGGCTCGCTGACGCCCTCGGAACGGCGTCGGCTGCGATTCCGCAATATTCCGCTGCGCATCGTTCTGCCCAATCTCGTCACGCTGCTCGCGCTGTCGATGGGGCTGACCGCAATCCGCTACGGCATTGAAGGACGGTTCGAGACGGCGGTCACCGCGGTAATGGCGGCGGCGGTGCTCGACGGGCTGGACGGGCGCCTTGCGCGCGCCATCAAGGGCACCTCGCGCTTCGGCGCGGAGCTCGACTCGCTGTCCGATTTCGTCGATTTCGGCGTCGCGCCCGGCCTGCTGCTGTATCTCTGGACGCTGCATGAAATCAAAGGCCTCGGCTGGTTCGCCGTGCTGGTCTTCGCCATCGCCTGCGCGCTGCGTCTGGCGCGCTTCAATGTGACGATCGACGACCCGACCAAGCCCGCCTGGCAGGCCGAATTCTTCGTCGGCATGCCGGCGCCCGCCGGCGCTGTCACGGTGTTATTGCCGCTCTACCTGCATTTTTCGGTTTTGGAGCTGCCGGCGTCCAAGGCGCTGACGCCCTTCTATATCGTCTATGTGCTGGGCATCGCCTTTTTGATGGCGAGCCGCATTCCGCATTTTTCCGGCAAGAAGATTGGCCGCATCCCGCGCGATCTGGTCATTCCCGTATTGTTCGGCGTTGGCGTCACGGCGCTGCTGCTGGCGATCTACCCGATGGAGCTGCTCGCCGTGCTGAGCGTCGCTTTCCTCGCCGCGATTCCGCTCAGCGTGCGGCGCTATAACAGGCTGGCGAAGGCCGAGGCAGAGAAGGCGACGCCGACAGAGGCGTCACAGGCGCGGTAGTCACAGTGACTTGGCTTTGGCGACATAGAGGACGCCCGGCAAATTCTTGAAGTGCGCGTCGCATGTCAAAACGTCGGCTCCGTGTTCTAGTGACGTGGCGTAGACGATTGCGTCGGCGGTCGCCAGGCGATGTTTGGAACATAACTCTGCAGCCGTGAGAGTAATTTTCGTATCAAGCGTAGCCACACTGCAAAGTTGCGTGAAAGCAATCACCTGCTCTGCCCTATCTTCGTCCGCCTCGCGGCTCATCCATTTGAAGAGTTCGAGCTGAACGATCGTCGGAACAAGCCACTCGTCGCGCGAAGGAATCGCCGACGCAAGGGACTTTCCCGTGGGCGAGCCAATCAGCCATTCAATCCACGCCGAAGTATCGACGAGCCGCATCAAAAGCGATCTTCGCGATCACGGTAATTTTTTGGCTTCGCTCCCTTTGCAATCCCCGCAAGCTGATCGCGCTCAGGAACTGGAACTAAGAGCACGCCAGACCCTTTAGGGATGAAGGCGAACTCCTGGCCAGCCTTCCATTTTCGCGCTTCACGAACTGCTTTTGGGATCGAGATTTGAAATTTAACGGAGAGAGTGGCGGTTTCCGACATTTTCATACCTAAGTAACATCGATGCTCATAGCGTAAGAAAATATGGAATAATCACTTTGAAAGCAAGCTCACCTCGCCGCCAGCGGCGCCAACGGCTGTGTCTCGACCTTTTGATTGAGCGGCGGCGGCCCGGCGGTGGCGGCGGTTCCGCCATTCGCGTCGATGACGGCCTGGGTGTCCGCCTCGGCCGGCCGCGGCGCGGTCAGTTGCGCGCCGATGGTTCGCACCACGTCGGGCGCTTCGGCGAAGGCGTCATGGCCGACAAAGTCAGTCGAGAAGGACGAAATATCATGCACGGCGACTCCAAGGCGATCGAGCTCCGCCCGGTCTTCCGGATTGGTCGGGTTCATCGCGCCCAAACGCGGACGGTCGCCGGCGATGCGCGACGAGAGCGACAGCGCGCGATCATTATTCGCCACGAAGACCGATACATGCCGAGGATCGACGCGCGCGACCTGCTGCCGGAAAACATTGAGATCGATGTCCGGCGCCGCGAGCATGACTTCGCCGAGCTTCCCGTCGAGGTCGGAATGGCCTGACTGCGCGACGCCACGCAGCGTCTCCATCGTCAGCCACGCGCCCATCGAATGGGCGAGCACATGGATTCGTCCGACGCCCGGCGTGTGCGACAGATCGACGAGGAGCTTTTCGAGCGCGTCGCGCGAGACCGTCGCCGCTTCCTTGTCCGACTCATAATTGAACAGTCCGCCTCGGGAATTCCAAATAAAGAGCGCGGGAACCCCGGAGAAGCGTCCGTCGGCGACGATCTGCGCCAGCCGATAACGCGCGTCCTCGGCGCTCGTATTGAAGCCATGCACGAAAAGCAGCACGTCGCGCGAATTGCCGATGCGGCCGGAGACATGAGAGGCGACCTCGTCGCGGAATTCCTGCTCATCCATATTGCGCTTCGACAACACGGTGAAATGTCGCCGTCGATCCGCGCCGCCAAAGCTCGGCCGTTCGACATTTCCGGCGCGATGATTTAGCGGCACGCCGATCGAGGTCAGCGAAAAATGTGCGCGCCCGTCATCCGCCGCGCCTTCCGAGCGCCGGGTCGACGCGACAAAAAGGGCGACATTCGCTGGCTCGCCTTCGGGTCCCGCGACGAACGAAACCGCATTGTTGACATGGCCGTCGACCATGCGCATGCCGTCCGACACGCATCCGGCAAGCGACGCGGCGAGCAACAGCGCGCATAAGCGCGTGACCATGTTCATCCAAAGGTTGCGCAAATTGATTGGCTCGATCCGGCGCCTGTCGAAGACAGGACGCGCTTCGATGTGAGGCCTCGGCCCCTTCCTCATCTTCTTTGCCCTGAGAAAGCGTCGAAACCGGGGCGAGACGCCCGTCTCAATAGGGAAAAAGTCTCATAATTTCATGGGGCCGCGCAAATCGGTCGCACTTGCGCGAAAGCCGCGCGCCTGCGCATAGTGCCAGAAAAACAACGTAAGGGAGACCCGACCTCGCGGCGCGCCCGCCATGTCGGAAAGGCCAATGGAAATTAAGGTTTTAGGGTCGGGCGCCGGCGGCGGCTTCCCGCAATGGAACTGCAATTGCGGCAATTGCCGCGCCGTCCGCGCGGGAACGCCGGGATTCAAACCGCGGACCCAGTCGTCGCTCGCGGTCAGCGCCAATGGCGCTGACTGGCTTCTGCTCAACGCCTCTCCCGACCTGCGTCAGCAAATCTCGTCCGCGACCGAGCTTGCGCCAGATGCTGACGATGGTCTGCGCGCGAGCCCGATCAAGGCGGTGGCGCTGACCAATGGCGACGTCGATCACGTCGCCGGCCTTCTCAACATGCGCGAAGCGCAGCCTTTCAGCCTTTACGCTGCTGGGCGCGTTCTCGACGCGCTCGGCGCCAACCCGATTTTCACGATACTGCAGACTCCGCTCGTGCCGCGCATTGAACTCCACATGGACGAAGCGGTTGAGACAAAAGGCGCCGGCCTCGATCTGGGACTCGCGATCCGCGCCTTTCCGGTTCCGGGTAAGATCGCGCTCTATCTCGAAAACGCCAATGCGCCGAACTTCGGAACAAGCGCAGGCGACACGCTCGGCTTGGAAATCATCGAAGCCGCGACCGGCGACTCATTTTTTTACATTCCC
Organism: Methylocystis sp.; assembly: GCF_050246715.1. Taxonomy (NCBI): domain Bacteria; kingdom Pseudomonadati; phylum Pseudomonadota; class Alphaproteobacteria; order Hyphomicrobiales; family Methylocystaceae; genus Methylocystis; species Methylocystis sp. The sequence goes on along the minus strand of NZ_JBFWVN010000035.1, from coordinate 19,747 downwards.
GGCTGCGCAACGGTGGACGCGCCGCTCGCCGATCGGCTTCGCGACGCCAAGCTGGTTTTCTTCGACGGCACGCTGTTTCAAGAAAACGAGATGATCGAGCAAGGCCTGCTCGGCAAGACCGGTTCGCGCATGGGTCATATCAATGTGAGCGGCGACGATGGCTCCATCGCCGCCTTCGCGCCGCTCAATGTGAAGCGCAAAATCTACGTGCACATCAACAATTCTAATCCGCTTCTCAACGAGTTCTCGGAAGAATATGCGATCGCCCAGGCGGCCGGCTGGGAAATCGCCGAGGATGGGATGGAGGTCAGCCTGTGAATGAGATCGTAGCCATCGATTGGCGCGAGGCCGCGCCGCTCCCCCGCGACGAATTCGAAGCCGCGATCCGCGCCGTCGGCGCCGAGCGCTATCACGACAAGCACGAATTTCATAAGCTGCTGCATGGCGGCAAGCTCAATAAGGAACAGGTCGCCGCCTGGGCGCTCAACCGCTATTGCTACCAGGAGGCGGTGCCACGCAAAGACGCCGCCTTCATGAGCCGCGTCCACGACCGCGAACTGCGCCGCGAATGGATCCATCGCATCCATGATCACGACGGTCTTGGCGAGGAAGGCGGCGGCATCGAACGCTGGCTCGTGCTCACCGACGCGCTCGGCTTTACCCGCGATTACGTAACCTCTCGCCGCGGCGCCCTGCCCGCGACGAAATTCGCGGTCGAAGCCTATGTGCGCTTTGTCGTCGAGCAGCCGCTCACGGTCGCGGTCGCGTCTTCGCTGACGGAACTCTTCGCGCCGTCGATCCATCGCGAACGCATCGCCGGCATGCTCGAAAATTACGACTTCGTCGACGACCAGGTAATGGCCTATTTCAAGCGCCGGCTGAGCCAAGCGCCGCGCGATTCTGAATTCGCGCTCTGCTTCGTGCTCGACAATGCGAAGACTCGCGCCGAACAGGAGGCCTGCGTCGGCGCCGTGCGGTTCAAATGCGACGTCTTGTGGGCGCAGCTTGACGCCTTACATCACGCCTATGTCACGCCTGCTCTGATCCCGCCCGGCGCATGGTGGCCAGGAGAAATGAATGTCTGAGGCGCATGCCGCGCGGTTCGTGATTGGCCCCGACTCGCGTCCGGCCTTCACGCGTTACGCGCGGCTGCACGAAGACCGCGCGCGTTCGCGCACGGTTATTCTCGCGCCCGAGCGCGCCTATGAACTCGATCAGATCGGGCTCATCGTTCTACGTGCGATCGACGGCGCGACGCGCGTCGCTGATCTTTGTGCACGGCTCGCCGACCAATATGCGGCGCCGCTTGACGTCATCACGCGAGACGTGACCGGCTTGCTCCAAGGGCTCGCCGACAAGCGGCTACTACGCGATGGACGGGATGAATTTGCTGCGCCAAAGCCTTCCGTCTTCACCGCCTCGATCGCGCCATTTGCCGGTGGACCCGCAGGGTTGCTCGCCGAACTCACCCATCGCTGTCCACTGCAATGTCCCTATTGTTCCAATCCGCTGGAGCTTGAGCGCTCGAACGCGGAACTCGCCGCTAAAGAATGGGGCGAAACATTCCGTCAGGCGGCGACGATCGGCGCGTTGCAGCTGCATCTTTCCGGCGGCGAACCAACTGTGCGACGCGATCTTGAAGAGATACTCGCGCATGCCGTCGACGCCGGACTTTACACCAATCTCATCACCTCCGCCGTGCTTCTGACAAGAGAGCGATTGCAGCGTCTCGCCGAGATCGGCCTCGATCATGTGCAAGTCTCGATACAGGATGTCGTTCCCGAGAGCGCCGACCGCATCTCCGCCTTTCAAGGCGGCGTCGAAAAAAAGCGCGACGTGGCGCGATGGACACGCGAATTCGGCATGGGACTGACCATCAACGCGCCGATGCATCGGCAGAACATCGCGCGTCTGCCGCAGATCATCGATTTCGCCGTCGAGGTCGACGCGCAGCGCATCGAGATTGCGCATATTCAATATTACGCCTGGGCGCAGGCGAACCGCGCCGCGCTCATTCCGACGCGCGACGTCTTTTTAGAAACTGTCGCAATTGTTGACGCGGCGAAGAAGCGTCTCGCCGGCGTGCTGAATTTCGATTTCGTGATTCACGACCATTACGCGACGCGACCGAAGGCCTGTACGGGCGGCTGGGGCCGCTCGATCGTGGCGGTGACGCCGTCAGGCAAGGCTCTGCCCTGCCACTCCGCGCAAACATTGCCAGGATTGACCTTCGACGACGTTCGCGAGAAGCCGCTTGCCGAGATATGGCGAAACGGGTCGGCCTTCAACGCGTTCCGTGGCGTGGAATGGATGAAGGAGCCCTGTCGGTCTTGCGATCGCCGCGACATCGATTTCGGCGGTTGCCGCTGTCAGGCTTTCGCGATCGCCGGAGACGCGTCGGCGACGGATCCCGCCTGCCAACTCTCGCCGGACCACGCGCGCTTCGCCGCCTTCGCCGAAGTCGAATCTCAGGCGCCCGCGCCGGACTTCATCTACCGCCGTTACGGCGGCGCCCCGGCGTCAACGGCGCGCGCCAAGGAGCCGGCGTAGCGTAAGAGTGGGCGTCAACACAAAGCCTCCGCGACAGCCTGCGTCGGCAAATCTGGTCCCTTGCTCGATATAAGGCCCCGCTGATCCGTTAGCTTGGGCCGTGTCATTCCCGGCAGGCCGAAGGCCTGACCGGGAATCCAGAGCCAACCCAAGAATGCTGATCTTGCGCTGGATTCCCGATCGCGCGCATTGCGCGCATCTTGAATGACAGCCAAACGATTCACCCGGTTTCCGTACGAGATAAAGCGTCGCTGCGGCGCGGCGGCCACAGCCTGCGAAAAATTCAAATCCGGTAACAAACGAGCAACTTCCGCGCGGCATATTAAGCCCCGTCTCGCGGAGTTAAGAATTTGTTTCGCATAATTCGCGCAACGGAGCTTGTCGCATGAAGTCGCGGGATACGCTTGTCCGTCTGAAGCGGTTTCAGACCGAGGAAAAACGCCGGCGTGTTATCCAGCTCAATGGGATGATCGCCGAATTCACGCGCATGGCGAATGAGCTGGAACGCGAAATCGGCCAGGAAGAGCGGCGCGCCAACATCAGCGACCTCAACCATTTCGCCTATCCGACCTATGCAAGGGCGGCGCGCGCGCGGCGCGATAATATTCTCGCGTCTATCAACGAACTGAGCGGGCAGCTCGATGAGGCCGAGGCGCAGCATAAGGAAGCCAGCGAAGACCTCGCGAAGACTCAAAGCCAGGACGCGAGGGACCGAGGCGCCGAACGCATGATCAATGTCGTCGCCGATCGGCGCCACGCCGAAAGGTCCGAAGCGTTTCGTCGCGCTTAGCTCCTGAAAAGCCGCCAGCGCAGCCTGCCGCGCGGCGGGCGCGCCCAAACGCCGAATGCTCTTCGACAAAGAGCGTTGACCGCTTCGCCTCTGGCGAGAGACGTTGCGATTGACGCGACGTCAAAGTCGAATCGCCGAAGAAAAAGCGCCGGGCCGGAACCGCCCGCCTCGATGAACGCGAGTTCGAAACGCGCCAGATCGACGATCCAAGCCGGCGTCAACTCGCGCTGCGCAAGTTTCTTTTCGAGAAGCGCGACAAGCGCCGCCGCGTCTGTGCGGCGTTTTCCGCCGCTCTCGCGCCCGCGGATCGCTTTCCGCAGAAGCGAATCAAACCGATCGCCCAATGCGCGCGCGGTGAGCGGCAGCGCCCTGCGCGCATAGAGCGCGCGCTTGCCGATAAGGCTCTGCGCAAAGGCTTCCGTTTCGCGCCGATCGAGCGAGGCGAGGCGATGAGCTTCATCCGCGCTGACACCGAAGCGAGACGCAACGCCGACCGGCGCCTCGAAAAATTCGCTGCGCAGCTCATCATCTGTAAAGAGGCGCGCGAGCAGCGCCTGGGTATCGACTAGCGCCATCGGCCATGTTCCAAGAGCGTCGCGCGCGCGCGCGCCACTTCATCGATGAGGTCGGAGAACGGCGGAATTTTTTCGTCGCGCTCGAGAACGACGCCCTTGACCGGCGTGCGCGCGACAACACGATCATAGAGCGTCCAAACCGCATCGCTCGTCGCCGCGTCATGGCTGTCGATCAGCACGCCGTCGCGCGCGCGCCCGCCGGCATAGTGAATTTGCACGAGCCGGTCCCACGGCCAGCGCTCGAATTCTGAATCGAGATCGACGCCGAAATTCATCGCGTTCACATGCATGTTGGCGACATCGCACAGCCAGCCGCATCCTGTCGCATCAAATATGCGCGACAGGAATTCCGCTTCCTCCATTTCCGCGCCCGGAACCCGAACGACGCAGGTAATGTTTTCCAGGATCAATGGCGTCTTGATGCGTCTTCGCACGGCTTCGACATTGCGCACGACGACGTCGATCGCCTCCTGCGTATAGGGCAGCGACGCAAGATGGCCGATGCTGACGCCGCCGGCGCGGGTGAAGCATAGATGCTCGCTCCACCAGGGCGGATCGATGCGTTCGATCAGCGCCGCGACCTTGTCAAGATAACGCGGGTCGAGACCTTCCGCGCTGCCGATTGAGAGATCGAGTCCATGCGTGACGAGCGGAAAGTGCGACTTTAGAAGGTCGAGTTCGTCGAGCTTTTCACGCGACGCATCGAGATAGTGATCGGCGATGATCTCGAGAAAATCGACTTTATCTCGATGAGCGAAAAGATCGGCGCGAAATTGCGGGCGATAGCCTAGGCCGGAGCCCAGTGTCCGCTGCGAAAAAGCGGAAGACGGCGCGTCAATCGCCGCCGCCACAATCGCTCGCTCCGCCGTCGCCACAACTGCCGCCGCAGCTCGACCCGCAGCTGCTGCCGCCGCTCCCCGAGCCGCGTTTGAACGATTCGGCGAAGATCGCCTCGGTCGTGCCTTTCAGAACCGAAAAGCCGTAAAGGCCGATGAGAAACAGCGATGCGCCTTGAAAGGCGCGCGCTTCCGGCCCCGGCGAGCCGATATGCGCCAGCGCCGTCTTAAGTCGATCAGCGTAGGCGAGCCGCGTCGCGTCGAGATAGGCGTGGCCGCGGCGGCTTGCGTGGACGCGCGTCAGCACATAGGCGAGCGCGAACAGCGCCGCGACGGAGGCGGCCGCGAGAAAGACCAGATAGGCGACGTTCCCCAGGCCCTTCGCCCATTCGACGTAGATTTTCGCCAGCGCCAGGCTGACGATAATCATGGTTCCGCCAATCTGCGCGCGGTGGCGCCATATCTTTACCGACTCGGGCTTGATCAAGTCTTCCGCGGCGAGTTTGGCGCGGATCGGCGCGAGTTGTTTCAGCAGTTGCAGCCGCAAGCTGCGATTTTCGAATAGCTCATGAGCTTTCGGCCTCGCCTGCACGGCGTCAAGCAAAACCGCCTCCATCGCGGAGACTTCTCCCGGCTGCGGCTGCTTTTCCGTGGGGATCACATGATCCTTTGGCGCGAGCGCGACAAAGCCGCGCTGCGCGAGATCGTAGATCAGCGTTCGAATGATCTGATTGACGCCGCCCTGCAGGAAGGCGACCTCCATTGCATCAGGGCTTTGCGGCACCGGCGGCGGCGGGCGGCGATCGGTGCGATCCGCAAAACGGATGCACAGATAAACGGCCGCCAGCACGATGATGACCACGAGCCCGAAGACATTGAGAAATTCCGGGCCGGGAAGATTGAGAATGGGAAAATTCTGCACGTCGCCGCCTCAATGCATAACCGCGTCTCGCGCGAGGCGTCGCGCCTGCAGCGTCGCGACCGCCAGCACCGCCATGCCGATCGCCTGATGCGCGAGCGCAAGCCCCAGATGCGGCGCGCCGGCGAAGGGCGGTTCGACCAACACCAAAGTCGCGATGCCGAGCGCGATCTGCATGAGTACATGGCCGAACAGGATTCCGGCGCCGCGTCGCGCGCGCCCTTCCGCATTCATCCAGGCGTCGACGAGATGCCCAAGCGCCAAAGCAAAAATCAGATAGGCGATCATCCGATGGAAGAATTGGACGGTGACCGGATTGTCGACGAGATTCTTCCAGACCGGCTCCAATTTCCACAAGACGTCCGCCGGCGGAATGAAGGCGCCGTCCATCAACGGCCAAGTGTTGTCGATGAGCCCCGCCCGCAGTCCGGCGACCAGTCCGCCAACGAAAATCTGCAAAAAGACCACGGCGAGAATCGTCAGCGCGATCGCCTTCAACCGGCCGGCGCCCTCATGCACGAGCGAGATGGCGCGCGGACCCAGGCCGCCGGCGACCCATAGACAGGCGGAAAAGATCAGCGCCGCCAGCAGCAGGTGAATCGCAAGGCGCTCCTGCGCCACCTCGATTCGATTTACGAGGCCCGAAGCCACCATCCACCAGCCGACGCCGCCCTGCAGCCCGCCAAGCGCCAGAATGCCGAGGAGCTTCGGCTTCACCGAGCCCGGCAATCGGCCCCTGGCCCAAAACCAGATCAGCGGCACGGCGAAAACCACGCCGATCAGGCGCCCGAGTAGGCGATGCGCCCATTCCCAGGCGTAGATATATTTGAACCCGGCAAGGTCCATGCTCGGGAACAGTTCCTTATATTGCGGAATCTGCTTGTATTCCTCGAAGGCCTCCTGCCACTCCTGCTGCGACAGCGGCGGCAGCGCGCCGGTGACCGGCTTCCACTGCACGATCGAGAGGCCCGATTCGGTCAGCCGCGTCGCGCCGCCGACCACGACCATCAGAAAAACCAGCGCTGCGACGACCCACAGCCAGTTGCGCACCGCAATCGCGCTTTCTTCCGTGACATGGTGTTTGATCGCCGGGACCGGATGGGGGAAGTGCAGCCATTCTTCCATGAGACGCCGAGGGTTTTGAGCCGAAAGACGGCGGCCAGTTAAGGGATGGGGCGCCCGCTTGTCCACACCTTGCGACCAGCGCCCGTAAGACGGCCCGATTTTGGGCTGAAAAGAGCGCTGTGACGGATGTATGAATAGCTTGCCTTGAGTCGAGGAATCAGGTGGCCAGGACTGAAGAAGCGATGCGCACGATTGGCGAGGTCGCGGCGAGCCTCGACCTTCCCGCGCATGTGCTGCGCTTCTGGGAAACGCGCTTCAGGCAGATCAGCCCCTTAAAGCGCGCGGGCGGGCGGCGCTTCTACCGTCAGCGCGACATCGATCTCGTCGTCGCGATCCGGCGTCTGCTCTACGATGAAGGCTATACGATCCGGGGCGTACAGCGCATCCTCAAGGAAAATGGGGTGGAAGCGGTCATCGCCGGCGCCGGGCGCCGGCAAGAGGGGGAGCCGCCGGTCGGCGCGCCGCCCCTGCCCTTCCCGACCGGCGCGAGAGACGAGCGCGGTGATGCCTATGACCTGCCCGAGCATGTGCACGATCAGGTTGAAACCAGCGAGCGGGACGATGCGGCTGCAATCGCGGACCTCCACCCGCCTCTGGCGCCGCCAGGGAGTCGCGCCGAGCCTCGCCACCTGGCCGAGCGCGAAGCGCGCCTGCTGCGCGAGGCGCTTGCAGAACTGGAAGAATGCAAGCGCCTGCTCAGGCTGACCAAGCAATAGCCGGCGTTGCCAGCGCCGCGCCGCCTCACTATAACGGCGCCAGTCGGAGTGTAGCGCAGCCCGGTTAGCGCACTTGTCTGGGGGACAAGGGGTCGTGGGTTCGAATCCCGCCACTCCGACCATTTTTGAAGAAAAATGAATAAGTTGATGTGCGAAAAGACAAGGGTCTTTTCTTGGGTGGCCGTTGTAGGTTCACCATAAGTTCAGAACGGATTTGATATCCCCTTCGAAACGGACGGAGCGCCCGCCGGCTTCGTCTTTGTCGATCTTTCGAAGACGCGGCCCGTTGTCTGCAGGGAATGCGGCGCCAGGTGGTGCAGGTCATCCCGGATTGGCCGCCATGTCAAAGGCCGAGGCGAGTCGTGCGCGGACGCTTCGCGCAGCATCTCTCCCGGGAACAACTCCAACGCTAGCAGGACGATTGAACTCACTTTGCAAGTTCGACCGCGCCCAGCGGCGGCGTGACCGTTCCGCCCGGCGCGGGGCCGTAAAGCGGTCTAGGGGTCGACGTCTTGAGACTGTCGTGCGTGAAACGCGCGAGGGTCGCCATCATCGGCTCCCAATCCTATAGATCGCTCGAGAACGTCGGCCTCGAAAACCGCTCGATTGGAGCGCTAGGCGAACAAGGCCGACGGCTATCGAGATCAAATTCCGTACGGGCTTCTGCATGCTTCACGCATGCCACTGTCAGAAAATTCTTCGTTCCGCTTTGGTTACACGGTCCGATCGCGCCCTTTCTTGATCTCGTCCAAATTGGCCTTTACCGCCATTGGACACATCGGCGCCGCGCAACGCCATGCCGTCTATTCCAGGTCCGAGTCCATTTGATGCATTTGGTTCCTGCCGGCGGGTGGAGCGTCGTCTTCTGCACCAAGCTGGAGGCAAACTGCCCATCAATATTGAGATTTGCGGCGCTCGACAAAACCGTTGCGTTCGAGGGCGTCGACGCAAATAATACTGAAGCGCAAACGGCAGCAAACAAATGAGTTTTGAGGTCAAAACGCATAGCGGCGCACTCCCCTTTATACTTAAGCGCGATCGCTTAAGCATCTCTCCACTACGCATCAAATTCGGAGGTGGGCCGCGAAAGTCAAGGCTCGGTAGTGAATGAGATGCGCTACCCAAGCGCCTCGGATACTCGACGTCGACCGGAGGCTTCGGCAGATAGCGCATGATCTGCGATCGGAGAATCGATCGAGATCGGTCACAAAACGTCTTGAAGTTCGATGATATCGTCGACTTGACTCAGTCCGCCGATCTCTCCAGATGGGTTGTGAGTCGCGATCAATGTGGCGACCGCCATAGCGCGCAAATAATCTCAAACCCGCTATTTTTGACTTAGCGGGAACGCCACGAAAAATTTAACGGCGAGCAGCTAGGGATAAGTCTTATGGCTTCGACGCACCCGACGTCCGCTAAGCGGCGCCTCAACGGAAAACTTAAGATAGTGATGTGGCTGATCATTTTTGTGCTGCTATTTTTCGGAGCGCTAGCCTTGTTGAATGGTTTCAACTACTCGGTAGGCGCCCGAACCGGCGTCCTCAGTAAACTTTCGACGAGAGGCGTCGCATGTCGCACAGCCGAAGGCCACTTGGCGCTTCCCAATTTTTCGAGATCGAACAATGCACGTTCACGCAACCAGGAATTTGATAACACGTTCAATTTTTCGGCGCCCGACCCCGAAATTAGAAAGCAGTTAGACGCCATTCCGGCTGGTAAGACAGTGACGCTTGAATATCACCAGAAACTTTTTGCTCTGGCCTTGCCACTTCCATTCCTATGCGTACGCCGAACGGAGTATGAAATTGTCGGCGTGAGATAAGCGTCTGTCTCGCCTGGCGATTCCCCCGCTCCCAGTGGCCTGTGAGACAAAATCATCGTCGGATTAGAATTTCAGCGCTGACCTGTCTCAGCCAAGACGCCATAGGCGATCGACAGCACGACTGTCGCCGGCACCGCCAACACGACTCCCATTGTCCCGAACAGTAAGCCGAAGGCGAGCATGAAAAAAAGCAGCACGACCGGCGGCACCATTAGCGTGCGGCTCTGCAGATAGGGAGTGATCAAATAGCCTTCGACGAAACTTGCAGCGCCGATCGCAAGCGCTGCGAAGCCCGCGCTGTCCAGCCCGTGGGGCAATGCGACGAGCACGCCGACAATCATTGCGATGATCGAGCCGAAGTAAGGAACAAACGCTAAAGCGCCGCTGATCGTAGCAAGCGCCAGCGGCGCTGGAACGCCGAAGGCCCACAGCGCCGCGCCCGCAAAAAGCGCGTTCATGCCGACGACATAGAGCTGGATGTAGAGCCACTGTCGCAAGGCGCCGGAGGAACGCTCGAGAAATAGAGTCATGTCAGTCTGTCTCGACGCAGGCGTCAGGGCGAGCAGCCCGGCCTCATATCGCTTTGGATCAGCGGCGAGATAAGCGGCGCCAAGAATGGCGAAAATCCCATAGGCCAATCCATTGCCGAGGGAGCCGAGAAGTGCGCCAAACTGCTGGACGACAGGAGTCGTCATTTTGGAGAAGTCGACATGAATGAGGAATTTCTCGACGAAACGAGCCCACGGATGCTCTTCCACAATGCGCTCGATCAAACCGATCGCAGCGGGAACATCGAGGGCGATCTCGTCATATTGGCGAACGAGTTGGCCGCCGAACAGCATCAGCGCCAGAACGATGGTAGCGAGTGAGGCGAGCGCGACGATGGCGAGTGATAAGCCCGGCGAAAGGCCGATGCGCCCCGAGACTTGCTCGGCCGCGCCGCGCCAGGCGAGCGCAATGAGAATCGTGACGAAAACGGCGGGAAGAAGGTCCGTCAGCTTCCAGAGGACGATAGCGGCGGCGAGGGTCGTAGCAGCTATCATCGCCACGATGGCGGCCCGGGACGCGAAGTCGCTCTGATCGATGCTCTTGCCTAGAAAGTTGATCTTCATAACGTGCTCGGACTGCTCCCTACGGAGATTATAAGCGCCTCTGCGCCGCGCGAAAGGCCGCGAAAAGGCTTAGCCAATACTCCCGCAATATGACGACGCATTATCGCACAATGCCGGAGAGTCGGCCGGTCGTTAAGTGACTATCGACGTTCAGGGTCACGACGGACGGCGGCGACCGACGCTTCCGGCTCTGGGGCTCGCTCTTTGAGCCCTTCGCCGCTTCCAGCACCTTGTCGCCGGGATTCCTCTTGATCAAGAGAAACAGGGCCGCATTGCCCGGCTTCAGAATCTTGGAAAAGCTGCTTCATGAAATCGTTCTTGACGATTGCGGCCGGAACAATATAGCCAACCCGCCAACCACTAGCCCAACAAGGACGAGCAACAGCGCCGACTTCTTGAGCCAGGCGATCGCCGGCACCGTCAAGGCCAATGCGATCCCAAGAAGCGCGATGTCGCTCGAGACATGAATTCCAGCGACAAATGTGCCGAGCGCGAGAAGCAGCATGAGCGCAAGCCCTGTCGCCGGGCCATTCAGGAATGTGTTTACCGACGGCCACAGAAGTATATTCATCGCGATGAGGAACGCCCCCCAATGCAGAACTTGCGTGACGACAATACGCCTGCGCGCGCTTCCGTCGTCTGTTTGACGCCAGCCGATGACGACGCATGCGACGCCAACCGCGAGGCCGAGGACCTCCCAATATCCGTAAAGCGGGCGGCCGGTGATGCTGATGTAGGCCACGCCGAGCATCGCCAGAACGAGCACAATGAGATAGGGCAGCTTACTGAGCAGTTGTCCCGTTTTCGGCTTTCGCGAATGTGCTTCATCCGCGTCGACATGCGTCATTTGGTCACTCATCGCTTTGCCTTTTCATTAATCCAACTGGACTCGTCAGCGGCGCGCCGCAATGCAGTAATGATTTCAACTGGTCCTATTCCCGTGGGGCGACTGAATCTGGCGCTATGACGAACAGCGCAGGCTCTTGATCGACCACGACGAGCTGGCCAATTTCGCCGCTGCGCGAAATCACGGTCCCGTCGATCGGCGACACGATGTCGGTCAGCGCGAGATCGTTCTGCGCGGTTGAAAGCGCATCCTTGATTTGCGCGACTTCAGCTTCGTCTGCGGCGGCCCGCGCCTTGGCGCTTTCATAATTGGCGCGAGACCTATCGAGCGCCGCGCGAGATCCGGCTCTGCGCGGTTTCAGTTTTTCTTTGCGCTCGAAATCCTTTTGGGCGCGCAAGAGCGCGCTTGCGCTCCTGTCACGCTGCAGCAGAGCTTTCGCTAGAGCCGCCTTTTCGCGCTCAATCGCGGCCTCAAAAGGCTGCGGGTCGATTCTGCCGCAGACCTGGCCCGCTTTGATCTTGGCGTCACGCTCGCAGAATAACGCCGCTATCCGCCCTGATACGCGCGCACCGAAATTCACCGGAACCAGCGCATCGGTTTTCTCCGCTGCTGCCTCCTCGCGGGTCACATCGCTCGTGCTGATCTCTTCAGTCGCATATTGATCGGCGCCGCCGCGATGCAAAAACGAATAGACTTCTCCGCCGACGAGCGCCAAAACCGCGAGCCCGCCCAGCAGCGCCTGCCATTTGCCCGACCTCCCGGAATCGAGGCGCGACGGGCCTTGCGCGACGACGTGTTGGATATCCAGCGGTACGCCCTTGGCTAGCGGTTCAGCGCTGGGCGGTGGAGGATGCATGGACCGATAGGCGCGAATAACGAACTTTTCAGCCTCGACGATAAGGAAGAACACAAAGCCGCCTAGAAACAGCCACGGCCAAACATCCAGGGGAATCGCGGCCACGCCGAACAGCTGCTGGAGTGGCGGCGCATATGTGAACAGAAGTTGGAGGAGGACAACGGCGCCGACGCCGAGCGGCACATAACGATTGCCGAGATGCGCGGCGATCGAAAGCGATGAATCCGTCTTAAAGCGGCTATTGAACAGATAGAAAATCTGGCCGATGACCAGCGCATTGACCGCAACGGCGCGCGCAAGCTCATCGGCGGCGTCCTGCGACTTCATCCAGAAAAATGCCCATAGGGTGAGGATAAGCAACGCCAGACCAACGAAGATCACCCGCCATATCGCGAAGCCGTTAAGTATCGGCCGAGACACGGCGCGCGGAGGACGCTGCATCACGTCGAGCTCATGGGGCTCAAAGGAGATGACGAGTCCGAGCGCCACCGACGTCACCATGTTGACCCACAGGATTTGCGGAGCCGTGATCGGCAAGGTGAAGCCGACGACGATCGCGACAAGAATAACCAGCGCCTGGGCGACATTGGTCGGCAACATGAACAGAAGGGCTTTCTCGATATTGTTGTATACCGTCCGCCCTTCGCGGACCGCGGCCGTGATCGACGCAAAATTGTCGTCGGCGAGCACCATCGCAGCCGCTTCCTTCGTGACCTCGGTGCCTTTGATGCCCATCGCCACGCCAATATCGGCGCGCTTGAGCGCCGGCGCGTCGTTCACGCCGTCGCCAGTCATCGCCACGACCTGACCGTTCGCCTGTATCGCTTTTACCAGTCGCAATTTGTGCTCGGGGCTGGCGCGCGCGAAAACGTCAACATTGCGCACCGTCTCCTGAAGCGCGCCGTCGTTCATTTCTTCGATTTCGACGCCGGCGACTGCGGTTCTTCCGTCGCCAATGCCGAGCATTTTGGCGATGGCCGCCGCCGTGATCTTGTGGTCGCCAGTGATCATCGTCACCCGAATGCCGCCGTTATGGCATTCGGCCACCGCCTCGACGGCTTCCTTGCGCGGCGGGTCGATCAGTCCCACCAAGCCCAATAGAATAAGTTCGCGGGGCAAATCCTGGGGCGCAAGGTTCGTTGTGGCGAAGCGCGGATCTGGGAGCCAAGCCAATCCGAGCACGCGCTCGCCTTGCGCCGCCAGCCGGTCCGACGCCTGCGCCCAATAATCGTGCGCCAGCGGCGCGGGACCGCTTTCTGTTTCTTGCCGGCTGCAGTGCGCAAGAATGACTTCCGGCGCTCCCTTGACGAGAAGCATGCGGCTACCGCCCGGGTCCTCATGCAACGTCGCCATGAACTTGTGTTCGGACTCGAAGGGTATTGCGTCGACCCGGCGTCGCCCTGCTCGTTCGGCTTGCCGGTCGAACCCAAGTTTGGCGGCGAAGGGATAAAGCGCGGCCTCGGTCGGGTCGCCTTCGACTTTCCAGACGCCGTCCGACTGGCGCAACTCCGAGTCGTTGCAAAGCGTCGACACCATCGCCATGCGCTTGAGGACAAGGCTTTCGCCCGCCGGCCTGCCGTCGAGCAGCACCTCGCCCTCGCTCGCGTAGCCGTCTCCCGTGACGTGATATTCGGAATTTGCGCTGACGGCCGAAGCGACCATCATCTCCATGAGAGTCAGCGTGCCGGTCTTGTCGGAGCAAATTCTCGATATCGATCCAAGCGTTTCCACTGCGGGAAGGCGACGGATGATGGCGTGGCGCTGCGCCATCCGCTGCACCCCGATCGCCATCGTGATTGTGATCAGCGCAGGAAAACCTTCGGGGATGACGGAAACGGCGATGCCGACCACGGCCTGAAACGCTTCGACGAACGACAAGTCGCGCACCCATCGCCCATAGGCGAAGATTAAGATGCTGATGACGCCGATCACTTTCGCGATCGTATAGCCGAACTCCTTGATCTGGCGCAGCAAAGGGGTTTCAAGCACATTGACCGCAGCGAGCATCTGATTGATGCGGCCAAGTTCTGTCTGAGCGCCGGCGCCGACGACGACACCGACCGCGCGACCCGAGACAACCAGAGTGCCTGAGAAGGCCATGTTCTCTCGGTCTCCGACCGTCGAATTTTCCGGCGTCAGGTTCGTCGACTTGTCGGCCGGCACCGACTCCCCTGTCAGGGCGGCTTCGTCCGTTCGCAGGTTTTTCACTTCTATGAGCCGAAGGTCCGCCGGTATGCGGTCGCCCGACTCGAGGAGCGCGATATCGCCCGGAACGAGTTCCTCCGCAGGGACAACGCGGATTTCGCCGTCGCGCAATGCTCGAGCTTCAGATGAGAGCATGTTGCGGATCGAATCGAGCGCCTTCTCGGCCTTGCCCTCCTGGAGGAAGCCGAGCAGCGCGTTGATGACGACGACGCCGGTGATAATCGACGCGTCGAGCCAGAGCCCGAGCATCAACTTGATGAAGCCGGCGGCGAGCAGGACATAGACAAGGATATTGTCGAACTGCAGCAGGAAGCGCATCAGCGGCCCGCGCTTGGAGCCTTCCGGCAATCGATTCGGACCGTATTGCTTAAGACGCCGCGCCGCCTCGTCGGAGGAGAGCCCTTTCGATGGATCGCTATCGAGGCGACGCAGGATTTCGTCGACGCCAATCGCATGCCAAGCTGGAGTTTGAGCGGCGTCTCGATCGGTCACTTGCCTGATCCTCCCGCCTATCGAACTAGCGCGATCTTGTCCGATCGCCACACCCCAGTAGAGTTAAGAAGCGCCCATCGCCCCATTCCGCTCGACGCTTGAAGATCGTCGCGTCACTGGCGGCGGAGCATCGCTTGTTTCCTAAATAGCTCGGCCTACAACATTGGGGACGCCAGCGTAGACGCTGGCTAAGCGATCACGATCTTGGACGGGTTCAATCTTTTTCTCTGTGGAATCAAACGACTCTCCGAAGTTTTGAAAGGTCTCGCACGCGGATGCTCCCGCGCGGCCACATTCATCACTCTCTGCTCGGCGCTGGATCGAGTCGTTGAGCCGTGCCGCGAGATGGGTCCATTCCGGCGGAAGATAGAAGATGGATGAAAAAAGCGAAACGCCGATGAAGCGCAAGAAATATGAGGCGGCGTTACGGGAACTGCAGGTGGAGCTCTGCGCCCTTCAGGATTGGGTGAAGGCGACCGGCCAACGTGTGGTCGTGGTCTTCGAGGGGCGCGACGCCGCCGGCAAAGGGGGCGTCATCAAGGCGATCACCGAAAGAGTGAGCCATCGCGTTTTCCGAGTCATGGCGCTGCCGGCGCCATCCGATCGCGAACAGACGCAATTGTATCTCCAGCGCTACGTGTCTCTGTTCCCGGCGGCGGGCGAAATCGTGATTTTCGATCGCAGCTGGTACAACCGAGCCGGCGTCGAATATGTCATGGGGTTTTGCACTGAGGCGCAGCATCGTCGGTTCCTCGAGATCTGTCCCGAGTTCGAACTTTTCATTGTCGACGATGGCATTCTGCTCATCAAATATTGGCTGGAGGTGGGTGAAGAGGAGCAGAAGCGCCGTTTCGAGGCGCGCATCGACGATCCTTTGCGTCAATGGAAGCTCAGTCCCATGGACTTGTGTTCGCGAAGCAGATGGTACGACTATTCGCAGGCGAGAGACATGATGTTCAAGGCCACTGATACGAAGTTCGCTCCCTGGCATATTGTCCGCTCGGACGACAAGCGGCGCGCGCGCCTCAACTGCATAAGCCATCTGCTCGAGTCCATCCCCTATGAAAAGGTCGAACGCGAAATGGCCAAGCTTCCGAAACGTTTAGTGGAGCGCGCGTACGACGATCTCGCATCGCTCGAAGGGTTGCGGTTCGTGCCGGAAAAATACTGACGCAATCAGGCCTTGGAAAGCGCCTCAAAGGCAACAAACAGAAGGAGTTCACGGGATCCGGCGGCAATTGCGAAGGGTTCTTGGATATGCGAAATTGCAGTGTGACAAGAACATTGGGAGGGAAATGATGACTACTGAAAGTTTTGACGAAAATTCACAGCTCTCGCGTCGCTCGCTGCTGACCGCGCTTTTTGCAACGGCGGTCGCGGCGCCGATCGCGGCGCTGGTTCCGGACGAGGCCGACGCGCAAGAGCGGCAGTTCACCACCTTCCATCACCAGCCGCGCTCCCCGCGTCCGCGCAGCCATGCCAGAGGGTCGCGGCGCCATCGCCGAGTCGCGCGGGTCCGCCGCACTGGACCGGCGAAGTCGGCCGCTCCGGAGACGCCGGAGACGCCGGCGCAGTAAGCACGGACGACTCGAACAAGGCGCGCGGACGGTTTCTTGCCAGATTCCGCGCGCCCCGCTCGCAAAGCTTGCTTGATCGGAACCTAGGGCGATCACGGCGTCATTGGCGATCAGCGGGCGATAGGCGCGCCGACGATCACGATCATTACGCTATCGAGATAGACTTCGTTGAGCCCGCCGCCGCATACGGCAAGCGGAGTCAGCCGCGACAGGCGAACCAGACGATTCCGCCGAGCGCGGCAAGAATTCCCGCAAGTCCCATCGGGTCAAATCCCTTCGAACAACGCGTCAAGGTCAAGAGTCGAGTGGACGCCGACGTCGCGCTCATGACGATCGAGGAACGCTTGCGCCGATCGGCGACCCTCGTCGCGCAACATGCAGAGAAAATCCCACTCTGCGATCAACTTGGATGATGCGGTTAGCTGCGTCATCATCTCCGTCGAAATCCGGTGGATGCGCATCCCAGCCCAGCGTGAGCCCTCCTTGTCTCCGGGATTGGCGGCGCGGCGCAACAAGGCGATAATGCGCAGTTCTTTGAGCAAAACCGCATTGAACGACACTTCGTTGAGGCGGTTCAATATTTCGGTCGCCGACCGTGGCGTGTGCTTGCGTTCGATGGGATTGATCTGGACGAGGATCGTATCAGTCGACTCGCACTCGCGAACGAGCGGCGTGATCGTCGGATTGCCGGAATAGCCGCCGTCCCAATAGGCTTCGCCGTCGATTTCGACGGCCTGAAACATGGTCGGCAGGCAGGCCGAAGCAAGTAGCGCTTCCGGCGTTACATCCGCGTTCCTGAATACGCGCGCGCGGCCGGTCGATACGCATGTGGCGGTGACGAAAAGCTTAATCCGCGCGCCCGCAAGCCGCTCAAAATTAACGGTTTCCGCCAGAATATCGCGTAGTGGATTGACGCCCTTCGGATTAAGATCATAAGGCGAAAACAGACGCGACATGATGTCGGTCGCGACGAAGAAAGGCGAAGCATCCAGCGTCCAACGACCCATCAAGACGTCGACAGGATTGCGTTGCAACGGACTGAACCGCGCCGCCAGCGATACGCGCCGCCAGAAAAGTTCAAGAGCCTCTCGGGCGCCTTCTGCGCCATTATCGACATAGCCGCTGATCAGCGCCGCAGCGTTCATCGCGCCGGCCGATGTGCCCGATATCCCTTCAATCTGAAGCCAGGGCTCTTCAAGCAGGCGGTCTAGAACGCCCCAAGTGAACGCGCCATGGGCGCCGCCGCCTTGCAAGGCGAGATCCACAAGAACTGTGTCGCGCGTCATCACCGCAAGGCCCCACCTCTGCGTCAGCGATCAATCAATTCGAATGTCCGCCATAACTAAAGAGCGCTTGCGCCTTTTTCCCAAACGCCGGATCGATTTATCCGGTAGGCCAGGTTCGAATGAATTATAGTTTGCGTGGGCGGGCCTATTTGAGCAAGCAGCTTTTGCGCGCCAAACAGACTCCGGCGCGCGATTTTTCGTATCAGCCAAGGACAGACGATGCTGGGCATGGCGCTCAAGACAGTCAAATGGCTCGTGATCTTGCTGAGCCTGCTCGTCGTCACGTTTCTCGCCGTGCGCATCTACAACTCTCAGCGCGGGTTGCCGCTTGACGTCTGGCATACATATGTGCCGCAAGAATTGAGCGCGAAAGAAATCGATTCCGCCGACTGGCAGGCCTATCTTGAGGCGGAAGCGAAAATATTCGACTCGCTGCGCGTCAACGTCAGCCAGCAGCTAACGCCGGAGGAGCAGGTTCCCTTCAATCGTTACTTTGAGGGCAGTCCGGTCTATCCGCGCCGCTTTTCGCAGGATTGGAACCGGTCATATCTTCTCGAACCCGTAGGACTGCCGGTCGGCGCAGTCGTTCTCCTGCACGGATTGACCGATTCTCCGTACAGCTTACGCCACATTGCGTCGCGCTACCGCGATCGTGGGTTCGTTGCGGTCGCGATCAGACTGCCCGCACACGGCACGGTTCCGGGGGCGCTGACCGACGTGGAATGGACAACATGGTTGGCTGCGACGCGTCTCGCCGTGAGGGAGGCGCGGCGACGCGCGCCTGAACCAGTTCCTTTGCATATCGTCGGATTCTCGAATGGCGGATCGCTCGCCCTGAAATACACGCTCGACGCCATCGAGAATAATCGTCTCGCTCGGGTCGATCGTCTCATCCTGATCTCGCCGATGGTGGGCATTACAAGGTTTGCGCGTTTTGCCGGCCTGGCGGGTCTGCCGGCGTTGCTTCCCGCCTTCGCGAAAGCGGCCTGGCTGAGTGTGCTGCCCGAGTTCAATCCGTTTAAGTATAATTCTTTTCCCGTGAATGGCGCGCGCCAGTCCTATCGCCTCACGGATGCGCTTGGAGCCCAAATGTCGCTGGCGCGACGAGAGAGGCGGCTGACCGCGCTGCCGCCAATTCTGACGTTCCAATCCGTCATGGATTTCACGGTCAGCACTCAAGCCGTTCTTTCCGGGCTTTATGATCATGTGCCCGCGAACGGAAGCGAACTCGTCTTGTTCGACGTGAACCGCAACGTCAAATTCGGTCCGCTGCTTCGCCCCTCTGCCGAAGCCGCGCTCTCACGGATCGTGCCCCCAGGCGTCAGAACCTACCGGTTGACGATCGTGACGAATGCCGGCGAAGGAACCGACGATGCGGTGGAGCGCGTCGTCGAAGCGAGTTCGACGGCGGAGCGGAATCAACTGCTGGGGCTCCAGTACCCTAAGGGCGTGTTCTCGCTCTCGCATGTCGCATTGCCCTTTCCGCTCAGTGACTCTCTTTATGGACTTACGCCCGATCAAACCGAGGATTTTGGCGTTCACTTGGGTTCGCTGGCGCCACGCGGCGAGCGCGGAACGTTGATCGTCAGTCTCGACGCGCTACTGCGCATGTCGTCGAACCCGTTCTTTCCCTATATGGCGCAACGCATTGACGAGCGCCTTCCGCCTCGGTCAGACAGCGGCGCAACCGGGCTGAACGGAGAGCGCATGCAATCGCCGCTACAGCCCACTCCGGAGTCGCCGCCGCATCGCCCGACGAGCGCGTCGCCCAAAGGTCCTGCGGACGCGGGCGGGGTGCGATCCCCGAAAAAGCGGTCGCATCGTTGAATGAATGGCTTTCGTTCGACTGCGCCAACAAGAGCGATAAGCCAAGCTATAGGCGTCAAGAAGCGTGAAGTTAAGAATAGGCGGCTTCGTCGCCCGTGAAGAACGCGATTTAAGCGGCGATTAGTCGGCGATTTGAGGCGTTGGCGTCGTCGAGGACGCTCAGGAACAAGGCCCACAGAAGCGCCAGCCATGCGAGCAGGCGGCGGAAGTTG
>NZ_JBFWVN010000034.1:0-37291 GCF_050246715.1 Methylocystis sp. | reverse complement strand
CAGCGGCGCCGGATCAATTTGCAAGCAAACAGCATCCCGCGCAGCGAAAACCTGCGGAAACGATTACTTCCGCAGGTCTCAAAACTTCGTCACGTCAACGCCTTGCGAGTTCTTCACGGATGACCAAAGACTTTGCCGAACGCGCACGCCTCGACGTTGAAGAGGTTCTGAAGACAGTACACGCCGCTCGTCCAAAGCCAAAAGAATTACTGTTTTCATTTGGCATCGGGAGTGGGAGTGCAGTGATCGTCGAGAACGACGAACGTAAGCCCATGCAAGAGGCTCTTGCAGACTCGCGAAATACCTAAAGCGGTATCGTAGCGGAAGACCCATCACACCCCCGCGGGCTTCCCCACCACCGTCACCAGCAGCCCGCCATCGCCCAAGAGCCGCAGCGCGGCGCGCTTGCAATCTTCCATCGTCACAGCGGCGATTTTGCCGTTGCGCTCGTCGAGGAAGCTCGGTTCGAATCCGTCGAGCTGCAGATTGACGAGTTGGCTCGCGATCTTGGTCGACGTGTCGAAACGCAGCGCATAGGAGCCGATGAGGAATTTCTTGGCCTTGTCCAATTCGTCTTCGGTCGGCCCGCCTTCCGCGAACTGCCTGAATTCTTCCTCGATCACGCCGATCGCTTCGCCGGCGCGCTCGTTCTTGGTCGCGGCGGCGCCGATCAGCATCGGGCAATGGTCATATTCGTTGAGATGCGAATAGACCGAATAGGCCATGCCGCGCTTCTCGCGCACTTCGCGAAAGAGCCGCGACGTAAAGGTGCCGCCGCCCAAAATGTGATTGGCGACGACGATGGCGTAATAATCCGGATCATGCTTGGTGATCGACGGGCGCCCAAAACGGATCGTCGATTGCGGCACGTCGAGATCGATGATTTGGCGCATGCCGACATTGGCGACCGAAATGTCCTCGACCGGCGCGAGATCGTTCTGCTGCGCAAGTCCGCCGAAACTCGCGTCGATAAGTTCGGAGAGCGTCGCCGCGTCGATCGCGCCGACGACGCCGATTTTGAGATCGCGCTTCGCGAAGAGCCGCTCGCGCAAAGCGATGAGATCTTCGCGCGAGAGCGTGTCGATCGAGGCGATATCGCCGCGCACCGGGCGCCCATAGGGATGATTCGGAAAGGCCGCTTCGCGAAAGGCTTTCGCCGCGAGCGAATCGGGCTCATTGACGTCGCGCTTCAATTCGGCGGCGAGCTGGCTGCGCACGCGGGCGACGTCGCCGGCTTCGAGCCGCGCGTCGTTGAGCGCGAGCTTTAGAAGGCCAAAGGCCTTGTCGACATTGCGCGAGAGTGTCTGCAGATGGCCCGAAATCGCGTCGCGATCGGCGCCGAAGCCGAGATGAATCGCGAGTTCGTCGATGGCGCGATGGTAGCCGCGCGCGTCATAGGGGCCGGCGCCTTCGTCGAGCGTGGCGGCGAGCAGCGTCGCGAGGCCGGGCTTTTCCGCGGGGTCCTGCGCCGCGCCGCCGCGGATCGCGAATTCGAGGGCGACGAGCGGCACGGCGTGGCTTTCAACGAGCCAGGCCTCGATGCCGCCGGGTGTCGTAATCCGCTGCACATGTTCGGCGCGGGAAGCGATGGTGACGGTGGGCGCGTGTGCGGTCATATCAATTCCTAACGGCAGTCGGCAGTCGGGCTTCGGCAGTCGGATCGGGCGTCGGCCGACTGCCGACTGCCTAATGCCGATCGCCGTCTTAAGCCGGCAGCAGATAGCCGGTGACGGCCCTGCGCTTGTCGAGCCATTTGCGCGCGGCGCTCTGCACATCCGCGGCGGTCACCCGCTCCATGCGATCAGGCCAGGCGACGACATCCTCAATGGCGAGCCCGGTGGCCAGCGATTCGCCATACCAGCGCGCGAGCGAGGACTGACTGTCCTGAGCGTAGATCGCGTCGGCGATCAGGCGAGTCTTGGCGCGCTGCAAATGTTCCGCATCGATCGGCTCTTCTCCGAAGCGTCGCAGCACGCCGTCGATGGCCGCGTCCAGATCTTCAAGCGCCACGCCCGGCGCAGGGGTCGCATAGACCCAGAGCCGCGTGTCGTCGACGGCCGAGCCCATGTAATAAGCGCCGGCGCCGACCGCGACTTTTTCCTCGACGACGAGCGTTTCATAAAGGGCGCTCGTCGGTCCGCCGCCAAGCATATAGGCGAGCGTCTCCAGCGCTTCGGCTTCGCCCGGCTTCGCGGTGGTGTAGGACGGCACCAGAAACACCTGTTCATGAGCCGGCTGCTCGACCTTTTCGTCGCGCAGCGTCACTAAGCGGTGGGCGCGGTGCGGCGGCTCCTTTGTGCGGGCGCGGCGCGGGGCTGAGGATCGCGCCGGGATTTTGCCGTAGCTGTCCTTGGCGAGGCGCTCGACCTCATCCGCCTCGACATCGCCCGCGACGATGAGAATGGCGTTTTCCGGCGTGTAGAAGCGTTCGTAATAGGCGAGCGCATGCGCGCGATCGAGCCCCTCGATCTCGTGATTCCAGCCGATGATCGGCGTGCCATAGGGATGTCGGGCGAAGAGCGCCGCCTGCACCGCCTCATCGAGCTGCGCCGCCGGATCGCTGTCGGTGCGCATGCGGCGCTCCTCGAGCACCACGTTGCGCTCCGGATCGACGACCTCGTCGGTCAGAACCAGATTGCGCATGCGGTCCGCTTCGAACGCCATCAAGGTCGAAAGATGCTCCTTGCCGATGCGCTGCAAATAGGCGGTGTAATCATAGCTGGTGAAGGCGTTCTCCTGTCCGCCAAGTTCGGCGACGAGGTTGGAGAACTCGCCCTGTGGATGCGTTTTCGTGCCCTTGAACATCAAATGTTCAAGGAAATGCGCGATGCCCGACTGGCCGAGCGGATCGTCGGCGGCCCCGTTCTTGTACCAGACCATATGGGTGACGACGGGCGTTCGGGAGTCGGGGATAACGACGACTTCCATGCCGTTGTCGAGCGTAAAGCTCGAAATGCTTGCGCGCGCGGGCTCCGGCGCGGCTGCGCCGGGCGCAAGCGCAGCGACGGCTCGCGCCTTCGTCTCAAATGACATGAACGGCCTTTCCCGCGGCAGCGGCCGCGCAACCAGGAGAGTATGGTCTCCTAATATAGGCCGAAATTTACCTCGTGTCGTCAGACCCGCGAACGAAGCGCGGCATTTGGAACCACGAGCCCGATTCGCTCGACGACGTCTGCTGGCTCTCCGAGCTCGTCGTCGAATCTGACGAGTTCCAGCCCATGAGTTTACGTACGGACGAAAAAGCGCCCTGTTCCTCAGGCCGCAGCTTTTCTTCGTCAGCCGCGTTGGCGGTCTGCTCGCCGCCGCGTCCCCAGGTCAGCGGATTCCACCACGACTTTTTCTTGGCGGCTTCCGCGTCGCCAATCTTGTTCAAATCCTGCGTCGGCCGGCGGTAGCCGGGCGGCGGCTCGGTCAGCATGATGCGGTTCGGCTCATGGATCGCCGGCGCCGCCGGCTCCCCCCGCGCGCCTGACGCGTAAGACATAACGCGCGCAAACACCCCCGGGCGCGGCGCTTCCGGCTGCGCATTCGCATTGGGCACACGGGCAAAGCGGTTGACGTTGCGGCTCCGCTCGGCAGAGAGTTCTGCCGGCCAGTCGCCGCTGCGCGCCGCCCGTTCGCGCGGCTGCGGTAGCTCGGCGAGGCTCGGGGGCAGAACGAGCTTAGGCCGCTCGCTGTAATCGATCTTGCCGGCGCCTTCGTCGGAAGACGCGCCGACCATCTCCATCACTGCCGTCCATGTCGATTTGTCGTCGCCGGCCAGAGCGGGCGCGGCCTGGATCGCGGCGAGGCCGGCGAGAGCGCAGAGAGCGCTGAGCTGCGACTGAGCAAGCTTCATCTATCGGACTCCGTGGGGCTCCGGTTGCTTGACGCTACATGGCCGCGACTTCTTGGCGATTTGGTGGCGAAGGCTCGGTTTGAGCGCGGCGGGCGCGTTCAACTCTCCGCGCGGCGCTCCTGGGGCAGGAAGAATCCTTCAAAAACCAGCAGCGCCACGCCTGCGGTGATGAAAACGTCGGCGAGATTGAACACGTAGTTGGCCAGCGGCCCGACCGGCAGGCTGGTGTGGAGATAGAAGAAATCCGCGACGGCGCCGCGCGTCATACGGTCGGCGGCGTTGCCGAGCGCGCCGCCGATGACGAGCCCGAGCGCCAGCGCCGTCGCCCGGCTCCTTGTGCGGACCATCCAGATCGCCAGACCGGCGATGATCGCGCCCTGAACGGTCAGCAGGACAAGCCGCGCCGCCGTCTCATGGGCCGGAAACAGGGAATAGGAGACGCCGAAATTCCAGGACAGAACAATGTCGAGGAACGGCGTGAGGCTGATCGGCGGGCGGGCGGCGACGTCGAAAATATGCAGCATCCAATATTTGTGCGCCTGATCGGCCGCCAAAGCGGCGAGCGCCGCCGACAGCCCCAGGACCCGGGGCGAAAGGGCGGCAAGTTTCAATCTTAAGGGCAAGGGGGCGTCTCCGACCGGGGCGCAGCAATAAGGCCGCCGGGAGAAAATGAAAAGTTCGCCCGAGACGGCGGCGGCTCCGAATCCAGATTAGTGATGCGCCATCTCACCGCGTCATGGCCGCGCTTGTCGCGGCCATCCGCGCGGCGAGGCGCGGCAAATGTGAGACTACGAGCCGAACCTGCCGGCTCTGCGCGAAGCGTTTCGCGATGTCCCGGCGTGGATGCCCGGCACAAGGCCGGGCATGACGGCCGAAAGAGGACTGAAATAATCCCCAGTCTAGGGGCGCTGGCGGCGGCGCGCGAAGACTCGTCGGAGCGAAAGAGTGAGATTGTGGGCGGTGAAAGGGGCGGCCGAGCGAAAAATTTGCCTCTCCTTTGGGATCTTGGGATTGACGAAAATTTCTATCCCTTTTTGACCTGTCCCAGCCCAAACGCCGCACATTCCTGTATTTCCATCGAAAACTCGTCGGGAAATTTCAATATGGCGCTTTCAATCGTCCATTCCTTTAAGCCAAACTCGCAGAGGCGTTTGAATCCACTCTGAAGATCGCCGCTGACGACAAGACGAGAGATCGCCGCATGTGTTCCATATCTTGCGCGCATGCCAACAAAGGTCGTGGGATGGTAATTATGTTTGGCGGACAGGCGAAGCGTCTCGTCAATGAACGCCTCGAGACCGAGACTGGCTTTTTGCGGCGACATTAATTTTCTCCGCTTTTCTGCAAGCACAGCAACGAATTCAGCGATTGCGTATTCAAGACCTCGAACTGCAAAGTGAGATATTACTCAGTTTGTCGCCGCGATGGCGCGTTTTTGAAGTTTGAGCGTAAGCATGACCCTCGACGCTTTTCTCGAATCGCTTTCCGCCGGCGAGCCGCCGGCTCTGCCGCCGCCGCTCCGGGCGCTCTGGTTCGACGCCAGGGGCGATTGGAACGCGGCGCATAAATGCGTCGACGACAAATCCGATCCCGACGGCATGTGGGTTCACGCCTATCTCCATCGCAAGGAAGGCGATCTCTCCAACGCCTCTTACTGGTATCGCCGCGCGCAGCGGGAGCCGCATCGAGGCGCGCTCGACGACGAATGGCGCGAGATCGCCGAGGCGCTGCTGTCGCAAGCGGCGCCATGAAAGGGGGACTGACCGCTGGATTAGCCGAAGCGCGGGAATTGCTGCGCAGCAAATTCGGCTTTTCGGACTTTCTGCCGGGGCAGGCGGAGGTCGTTGAGGCGATCTTCGCCGGCCGAGACGCCATCGCCATCATGCCGACCGGCTCGGGCAAATCGCTCCTTTATCAGCTCCCCGCCGCCGCTCCCGGCCCCGGTCTCGTGCTCTTCTGCTCGCCGCTGATCGCGCTGATGCGCGACCAGCTGCGCACCCTCGGCGACAAGGGCGTCGGCGCCGTCGCGCTGCATTCGATGCAGGAGGACGAGGAAGCCGCGACGGCGATCGACGCCGTGCGTTCAGGCCAGACCCGGCTGCTTTACTGCGCGCCCGAGCGTCTCGCCCAGGAGGGAACGCAGCAATTGCTGCGCAGCATTCGCATCCGTCTCTTCGCCATCGACGAGGCGCATTGCGTCTCGCATTGGGGCCATGAATTTCGGCCCGACTATCGCCAGCTCGGCGCAATCGCGCGAAAGCTCGGCGCGCCGCCGACGCTCGCCGTCACCGCGACGGCCAGTCCGCGGACAAGCGACGACATCGCCCGCACGCTGTTTTCGCGCCCGCCGCAGATTTTCCAGCGCTCCTTCGCGCGGCCGAATCTGTCGCTCGATTTTGCGCAAAAACGCGCCGGCCTGCGCCAGATCGTCAATTTTGCGCAAAAAGGCCGCAGCAAAGAAGGCGGCATTGTCTATTGCAACTCGCGCAACAGGACCGACGCCCTCGCCCGCGAACTCTCCCGATTGGGCTTCGACGCGCTGCCCTATCATGCCGGGCTCGACGCCCATACGCGGTCGGAAAATCAGGACGCCTTCTTCGCACGCAAGGGCGCCGTGATGGTCGCGACCATCGCCTTCGGCATGGGCGTCGACAAGCCGGATGTGCGCTTCGTCGTTCACGCCGATCTGCCGACTTCGGTCGAGGGCTATTATCAGGAGATCGGCCGCGCCGGCCGCGACGGCGCCCCGGCGCGCGCGCTGACCCTGTTCTCGCCCGCCGAACTAGCCCTGCGCTGGCGTATTCCACAGACGGCGCCGGAGAATGAGGCGGCCGCCGGCGACTACGCGAGACGCCAGGCGATGGCCCGGCTCGCCGCGGCGCCGCGCTGCCGCTTTCAGCGCCTCCTCGCCGAGTTCGGCGAAGACAGCGCGCCGTGCGGCAGATGTGACCATTGCCGCGGGGGGCCGATGGCGTGGCCCCGCCGGCTGGCGTCGCTGGCGCTCGGCTGGCGCGCCGGGCTCGCAAGCGGCGTCGCGGCGCGCGGCGACCTGCCAGAAGGTGAAGCTGATGTTTCTCAAATCGCGCCGGCGCCAGCGCCGGCCCTCGCGCCGATTCAGCAGGAGGATTCGCCGCTGACCGTCGACGACGCACGGCTGTTGCTGGCGCTCGAAGCCGAGCGCCGCGCCATCGCCAAAAGGCGCGGCGTACCGCCGCGCGCCATCGCCTCGGAACGGACGCTACGAGCCCTGGCGCACGAACGGCCGGACACGGCCGACGATCCGCTGCTCAGCGGGATCGAGGACGCGGCGGCGTTGTTGCGGATCATCGGCAAGGACCTTTGAGGCGCCGAGGGTTTCGCTTCGCGCCGCAACATTGTATAGGCTCCCTGTCCCCTCCCCCCTCACAGGTCATGTCCGCCAACTCGCCGCCAGACGCCGCCGAACTGCGACAGGTCATGTTCGGGCTCGGCCTTGCGATGCTGCTCTCGGCCCTCGACCAGACGATCGTGGTCACCGCCATGCCGACCATTGCGTCGGACCTCGGCGATCCTCAGGACCTGCCCTGGATCGTGACCGCCTATCTCATCGCCGCGACGGTGGTGACGCCGCTCTACGGCAAATTCGCCGATGTCTATGGGCGCCGCCGCGTCATTCTGGTCGGCGTGGCGACTTTCGTGATCGGCTCGGTCGCCTGCGCCCTCGCCCCCAGCATGGCGGCGCTCGCCGCGGCGCGGGTGATCCAGGGACTGGGCGGCGGCGGCCTGATCTCGCTCGGCCAGACCATCGTCGCAGATCTCGTCTCGCCGAGAGAGCGCGGCCGCTATCAATCCTATTTCGCCGCGGTGTTCGTCACCTCGAGCATCGCGGGGCCGGCGTTGGGCGGTTTTTTTGCGCAATATTGGCATTGGTCGCTGATCTTCTGGATCAATCTGCCGCTCGGAATCGCCGCGCTCCTGATCGTCAATTCGCGCCTAAAACGCCTGCCGGAGCGGCGCCATCCTCATCGTGTCGACTATCTCGGCGCTGCGCTGCTCATCGCCGCCTCGGGGATTCTGGTTCTGGCGCTCGGCTGGGGCGGCGTTCGCTATCCCTGGCGCTCGGCGCCGATCCTCGGTCTCCTGGGGGCCTCGGCGCTCGCCTGGACGCTTTTCGCCTGGCGCACCGCGCGCGCCGAGGAGCCGCTCATCCCCTTGCGGATTCTCGGTTTGCGGATCGTGCGCGACGCGATCCTGTCGAGCTCTTTCGGGCTCGGCGGCTTCGTCGGCCTCTCGGTGGTGATGCCGATTTTTTACGAAGTCTGCGGCGGCATGAACGCGAGCGATTCAGGGCTGACGCTCATCCCGCTGATGCTCGGCACCGTCATCGGCGCGACCGCGTCGGGGCGGCTGATGGCGCATCTTAAAAACTACAAGGCGGCCCCGCTTTTTGGGCTCGGCGCCGGCTGTCTGGCCGCGCTCGGCGCAGCGGCGATGATGGGCGCCGGCGTGCGCGAGTCGCTGCTTTCCCTCAATGCCCTGCTCACCGTCACGACATTCGGGATCGGCGCGATGCTGCCGGTCGCCACTGTTTCCGTGCAGAACGCCGTCGATTCCCGCGATCTCGGCACGGCGACCGCGTCGATGCAATTCTTCCGGCAGCTCGCAGCCGGCGCGATCGTCGCGCTTTTCGCCGCTTTGGCGATTGGCGGCGGCCGGGCGCAATTGCTCGAGGATATGAAGGCCAGCGCCGACGGCGCCGCTCTGCTCTCGAGCTTTCGGCTGGTTTTTTTCGCGCTCGCGGTTTGCGTCGGCCTGTCCTTTATCTTCCTGGCGCGTATGGAGGAACGACCGCTGCGCGGCGAGCGGCGCGGCTGACAGGCTCGATGTTCGTCGCGCCTTTTCATTTGCCCCACTGGCATGGAATTTTCTAGAAAGAGCCCGGCCCTTTCCGCGCCGCAAGGACCCTTCCATGGCTTCTCTCGATAGTTTCAACGCCTGCAAAACTCTCGTCGTGGGCGACCGGTCCTATCAGTATTTTTCGTTAAAGGCTGCTGAGGGAAACGGGCTGCGCGGCGTTTCCCGCCTGCCCTATTCGCTCAAGGTCGTTCTCGAAAATTTGCTGCGCCATGAGGACGGCCGTTCGGTCACCAAGGAGTCGATCGAAAGTTTCGCCAAATGGCTGACCGAGAAAGGCAAGACCGAGCGCGAAATCGCCTTCCGGCCGGCGCGGGTGCTGATGCAGGATTTTACCGGCGTGCCGGCGGTCGTCGATCTCGCGGCGATGCGCGATGCAGTCGTCGCGCTCGGCGGATCGGCACAGAAGATCAATCCGCTGGTGCCGGTCGATCTCGTCATCGACCATTCGGTGATCGTCGACAGTTTCGGCACGCCGCTCGCGTTCGCCCGCAACGTCGAACTGGAATATGAGCGCAACGGCGAGCGCTATCGCTTCCTGAAATGGGGCCAGTCGGCCTTCGACAATTTCCGCGTCGTGCCGCCCGGCACCGGCATCTGCCATCAGGTCAATCTCGAATATCTCGGGCAGACCGTCTGGACGCGCGCCGAGCAAATTGACGGGAAGACGGTCGAATTCGCCTATCCCGACACGCTGGTCGGCACCGATTCGCACACGACCATGATCAACGGCCTTGCCGTTCTCGGCTGGGGAGTCGGCGGCATCGAGGCGGAAGCGGCGATGCTCGGCCAGCCCCTGTCGATGCTCGCCCCCGAGGTGATCGGCTTCAAGCTGGTCGGCGCGCCGAAGGAGGGCGTGACGGCGACCGACCTCGTTCTGACCGTCACCCAGATGCTGCGCAAGAAGGGCGTGGTCGGAAAATTCGTCGAGTTCTTCGGGGACGGCTTGAATCATATGAGCCTCGCCGATCGCGCGACGATCGCCAATATGGCGCCCGAATATGGCGCGACCTGCGGCTTCTTCCCGATCGACCAGGAGACGCTCGCCTATCTGCATATGTCCGGGCGCGCCGACGACCGTCTGGCGCTTATCGAGGCCTATGCCCGGACGCAAGGCATGATGCGCGAGCCTGGGGCGCCTGATCCGGAATTCACCGATACGCTGACTCTCGACCTTTCGGAAGTGACGCCCTCTCTCGCCGGCCCGAAACGCCCGGAGAGCCGCGCGTCGCTTTCTGAAGTCGGCTCGGCCTTTCTCGGCGCGCTCGCGACCGAATATAAGAAAGAGGACGGGCTCGGCCAGCGCTACAAGGTCGAGGACGAGTGTTTCGATCTCGGCCATGGCGACGTCGTCATCGCCGCCATCACCTCCTGCACCAATACTTCCAACCCCAGCGTGCTGATCGGCGCGGGATTGCTGGCGCGCAACGCCATCGCCCGCGGCTTGAAGACGAAACCCTGGGTGAAGACCTCGCTCGCGCCGGGCAGTCAGGTCGTCGCGCAATATCTCGCGAAGTCGGGGCTGCAGAAATATCTCGACGAACTCGGTTTCAATCTCGTCGGCTTCGGCTGCACGACCTGTATCGGCAATTCCGGGCCATTGCCGCCCGCGATCTCGAAGACCATCAACGCCCATGACCTTGTCGCGGCGTCGGTCTTGTCAGGAAATCGCAATTTCGAAGGCCGCGTTAATCCGGACGTCCAGGCGAATTACCTTGCTTCGCCGCCGCTCGTCGTCGCCTATGCGCTCGCCGGCACCATCGCCGTAGACCTGACGAAAGAGGCTCTCGGCCATGACGGCGACGGCGCGCCGGTCTATTTGCGCGACATTTGGCCGACCAACACCGAGATTGCGAGTTTCGTTCGCGAACAGGTGACGCGCGATCTGTTTCGCGAGACCTACGCCAATGTCTTCTCTGGCGACGAACATTGGCGCGCGGTCGAAGCGCCTAGCGGCGAGACCTACGGCTGGGACGATCAGTCAACCTATGTGCGCAACCCGCCTTATTTCGTCGGGCTGAAGCACGCGCCCAAGCCCGTCGAGGACATCGTCGGCGCGCGCATTCTCGCGCTCTTTGGCGATAAGATCACCACCGATCACATCTCGCCCGCGGGCTCGATCAAAGCGGCGTCGCCCGCCGGCAAATGGCTGATCGAGCATGGCGTCGCGCCCGCCGATTTCAATCAATACGGCACGCGGCGCGGCAATCATGAAGTGATGATGCGCGGCACCTTCGCCAATATCCGCATTAAGAATCACATCATGCGCGACGAGAGCGGGCTCACTCCCGAAGGCGGACTGACCAGGCATTATCCGGGCGGCGAGATCATGTCGATCTATGACGCCGCGATGCGCTACGGCGCGGAGGGCGCGCCGCTCGTCGTTTTCGCCGGCGCCGAATATGGCAATGGCTCGTCGCGCGATTGGGCGGCGAAGGGCGCCATGCTGCTTGGGGTGCGCGCCGTGATCGCCAAGAGCTTCGAGCGCATCCACCGGTCCAATCTCGTCGGCATGGGCGTGCTGCCGCTTACCTTCGCGGAAGGAACGGGTTGGGACACGCTTGGCCTTAAAGGCGACGAGACCGTGACGATTCACGGTTTGCGCGAAGGACTTGCCCCGCGCAAGACTTTGATCGCTTCGATCGCTTTCCCGGATGGGTCCACAAAGTCCGCGCCGCTGCTCGCGCGCATCGATACGCTCGACGAGTTAGAATACTTCAAAAACGGCGGCATTCTTCCTTACGTATTGCGACAACTCGCCCCTTAATTCTCGCAAAAAATCGATTGACTTGCTCATGGTCCTCGGACAGCGTGATGTTGCTTTGCGTTGAATTCGAGCCGTTGCGGTTGGAATGCGTTCAACGCAGCGCTCTACAAAAAACAAAAAGTCACGACGCGAAGAAGAGGAAATCTACCTATGAACAAATACGCCCTTACGGCGGCCGCCGCCCTGTTCCTAGCGGCGACTGCGCCGTCGTTCGCTTTCGACGCCGCCGTCGGTCAGCGCGCGCCGAGCCAGGCGACGCGCATCAGCTGCGACACGCATGCCGAGGACGACCAAGCGGTTTGCGCGAGCAAGTGCGAGGACGCCTATCTTAAGGACCAGCAGGGCTGGACGGCGGACATGAGCAAGATCAAGGCCGCCAAGAAGTCTTGCGACGAGAAATGCGGCTGCCCGCAGAATTCAAGCAACCTCTAAAAAGTCGCTTTGATTTGAGCCCAAGGGGCGCGCGAGAGATCGCGCGCCCCTTGTGCGCTGCGCCGGCGAGAAGGTGAGAAGCCGCCGCCGACTTCTTACAAGATACTGGAAATAAAAGATATTTTCTCTCCTGTCGCCATACTGTGGCGGTTCGTCGCGGCCCGTCGCGCGAGCGACGCGCAATTGACATGCACGGCCACTTACGACATCGTCCCGCCGCTCGTTGCGTTATGTGAGGCCGTTGCTGTTCAAAGGCGGGAGGGGTCCAACGCAGGCGAAGTCTAGACGCCCGATGGGCTAGTTAAGGAAGCGACCAAAATGAGGAAATACGCCATTGTGACGGCGGCGGCTCTTGTCGTCGGAATGATCAGCCCGGCCTTCGCTGATTGCGACGTCCATAAAGCGGACGAAGACAAGCAGGCCAAATGCGCTGAAAAATGCGACGACGAGTATCTCTCCCGCAAGATGAATTACGGCTCCAACAAAGCGGAGGTTGACGCCAACAAGAAGGCTTGCGACGCCGCCTGCGGCTGCCCGCAGAACTCCAAGGACCTGTGAGCCGAATTTTCTGGCTTACGCGAGGATGAAGCTATTGGGGCGCGCAAGCATTGCGCGCCCATAGTTTTTTGATTGACGGATTATTGCGAGTAGACGTTGCCGTCCGGACCCTTCCAGCCTTTAGGGTCTTCGTAGAAGCGGTATTCTTCATCGAACGTCACTGTCGCGCCGGGCGCCACATATTGCTTGCCCTTCGGATCGGAACTTCGCGGCGAAGTCACGTAATGATTGCTCGGCGAACAGCCTTCGAGAAATTTTCCAGCCTCGTCAGGTTTGCATTCGAGATTTGCGCCTTCCGGAAATTCGACGCGCGCGTTGAAGAAAATCTCATAACCCTTTTCTCCGGTGGCGTGCATCTCGAGACGCTCGGCCATCGTCTGCTTGAATTCGAGGATTTTGCCGGGCTTGTCGAAGCGCTGCTTGAGCAGATTTTCGAAAATCTGCTTTGCATGCGCCTCGGTCGGATCGCAGCCGAACATGCAATAGGCGTTGGCCGGGACGACCGAAAGCGACGCCAGCGCCGTTGCGGCGACAAACGTGATGAAAGCGCCTCGCATATTTCCTCTCCTTCGGGTTCTTATGATTTCGCCGCGCCAACGCGCGCGCCCTTATAGCATCTTGTCGCGCCGGCGCCGCGCATCCGTTTAACGACCTTCAGGCGTCATCGGGTTGAGCCAGAGATCTTTGACCTGATCAAAGTGGATCGCGGGATCATAGCCCCTTGCCGTAAGGTCGAGCCAGTCGGACGACAGCCGCCCCAACGAGGAAAGCAGGGCGTAGGAGGCGACGACGCGGTCGCGCTGCGCCACGATGAGCCCGATCCGGGCATAGAGCAGCTCCTGTTGCGCATTCAAGATTTCAAGCGTCGTTCGCTGGCCGGCTTTTGCTTCTTCCCGCACGCCATAGAGCGCGCGCTCGGCGGCGGCGATCTGCGTTTGCGCCGAGGCGATCTGCGTTTTCGCCGCCTGCAAGGCGCCCCAATAGGCGCGCACCAGCGAAAGAACTTCGGCGCGGGCGACATCGGCGTTGAGCCGGCGCTGGCCGGCGGTTTCCTTGGCTTGCCGGACGCGAGAGGAGGTCAGGCCGCCTTCATAGATCGGCACGTTGAGATGGCCGAGGATTTTCGCGCCGACGTTGCGGTTTCCAATGCCGACAAGATCGGTTTGCGTAAAAACATCACCGACGATCGAAAATTTCGGCATGAATTCAGCTTCAAGCGCCTTGATGTCGAGATCGGCGGCGTCGGCGTCGTGCAGCGCGGCGAGTATGAAGGGATGTTCGGCTTGCGCGATGCGCTCCGCTTCCTCGCGCGACTTCGGCAGCAGACGATCGACTGGCGCGCCGGGAGCGAGCATCGTCGGCTCCACGCCGATGATCTTGCGATAGACGCCTATGCTCGCGTCGAGCGCCGCGCGCGCCGCGCCGGCAAGAGATTTTCCGCCCGCCAGACGCGCCTCGGCCTGCGCGACGTCGGTCTGGGTGATCTGCCCATATTCATAACGCTCGCGCGTCTGGCGCAGTTGTTCCGTCAGGACGGCGACATTGCTTTCCTGAAGTTTAAGCGATGCGGTGTCGCGCAGCACGTCCATATAGGCGGTGACGGAGTCGAACAAGATTCGCTGCTCCGTCAGGCGCAGCCGCTCGCGTCCGGCAAAGACGCCCGATTCCGCCGCCAGCGTCTGGTTTTGCGTCTTGAATCCGTCGAAGATCGGCTGCTCGAACGTAATCGACGCGGCGCGCGGAACATTCTTGCCGTTCTGAATGCTCTTTGAATAGTCGGATTGGGTGGGGTCGCCCAAATAGACGTCGTGTTGTTGCGTGATCAGTCGATTGCGCTGTATGCCGAGATAGCCGTCGCCCGACACGCGCGGACGCAACCCGGCCAGCGCCTGCGGCACTTTCTCGTCGATGGCGCGCAGTTCGGCTCTGCTGGCGTTGAGCTGCGGATTGGCGTTATAGGCGCGGCGCATCGCGCCGATCAAAGTTTCCGCGCGCGCCGTCGCTCCCGCCGCGAGGAGGCAGCACATGACCGAGGCGACGCGACGCACGCTCACCGGTCAACCTCCGCTTTGTTGCAGGGAAGTCGACTTGGGCGAACGACAGAAGAATGCGTAAAGGGCCGGCAGGACGACAAGAGTGAGAAGCGTCGCGCTGATCAGGCCGCCGATCACCACCGTCGCGATCGGCTTTTGCACTTCGGCGCCGGTGCCGGTCGCCAGCGCCATCGGCAGGAAGCCGAGCGAAGCGACCAGAGCGGTCATCACGACCGGCCGCAATCGCGTCATCGCGCCTTTGTAGATCGCCGGAAGCTCAGGCATGCCGCCGGCGATCAATTGCGAAATATAGGTGCGCATCACCAAGCCGTTCAACACGGCGACGCCCGAGAGCGCAATGAATCCGACAGCGGCTGAAACCGACATCGGCATGCCCCGCAGCCACAGCGCGGCGACGCCGCCGGAAAGCGCCAGCGGCACAGCGGTGAACACCAGCAGCGCGTCACGCGCGGAGCCAAGCGCGGAATAGAGCAAGAGAAAGATCAGGAAAAAGCAGACCGGCACGACGATCGTCAGGCGCGCGCGCGCCGCCTCAAGATTTTCGAACTGGCCGCCCCATGCGATCCAGTAGCCAGGCGGCAATTTCACTTTCGACTCGATTTTCGCGCGCGCCTCCTCGACGACCGAGGCGATGTCGCGCCCGCGCACATTCGCCGAGACCACCACCCGGCGATGGCCGTTCTCGCGCGAAATCTGGTTCTGTCCGTCGGCGATCGAAAATTTCGCTACCTGTTTAAGCAGCACGACCGGGCTCGTGCCGGCCGCCGAGGGGAGCGCGACCGGGATCGACTCCAACGCCTGCGCGTCCTCGCGCAAATTGTCCCGCAGCCGAACGACGATCGGAAAACGGCGGTCGCCTTCAAACACCACGCCGGCCCTCTGCCCGCCGATCGCCGCGCCGATCACGTCCTGCACCGCCCCGACGCTTAAACCGAGGCGCGCGATCGCGGTCTTGTCGACCGCGATATCGAGGATCGGCAAGCCGACGACCTGTTCGACCTTAACGTCGCTCGCGCCTTTGACCGAATTGAGAATGCCGGCGATCTGATGGGCCGCCTTCAACATGACGTTGAAATCGTCACCGAACACTTTCACCGCGATATCGCCGCGCACGCCGGCGAGCAGTTCATTGAAGCGCAATTGGATGGGTTGCGAGAACTCATAGGCGTTGCCCGGCAGCTGCGCCAGCCGCGCCTCCATCTTTTCGATCAGCGCGGTCTTTTCGAGGTGCGGGTCGGGCCATTTCTCGCGCGGCTTCAGCATAATGAAAGTGTCGGTCAGATTCGGCGGCATCGGATCGGTGGCGATCTCGGCCGTGCCGGTCTTAGAGAAGACGTAGTCGACTTCCGGGAAACTGCGCAACGTGCGTTCAATGTCGAATTGCATCCCCTGCGCCTGCGTAAGCGATGCGCTGGGGATTCGATTCGCCTGCATGGCGAGGTTTTTCTCATCGAGCG
Organism: Methylocystis sp.; assembly: GCF_050246715.1. Taxonomy (NCBI): domain Bacteria; kingdom Pseudomonadati; phylum Pseudomonadota; class Alphaproteobacteria; order Hyphomicrobiales; family Methylocystaceae; genus Methylocystis; species Methylocystis sp. Next base: position 21,292 of record NZ_JBFWVN010000034.1, on the reverse strand, counting down.
TCGGAACGAATTCTTCGCCGAGCGTCAGGTAGAGAAGCGCCGCAAAGACGAAGGCGCCGGCACCCATCGCAATAGGCTTCAATGGCGCCGCCATCGCCCATTTCAAGATTGGCTCATAGGCGCGTTTAAGCGCGGAAACGACGACGTTCTCGGATTCGCGCACGCGTCCCGAAAGCGCGATGGCGATCATCGCCGGAAAGAAGGTCAGCGAAAGAATGAACTCACATCCAAGCGCCATGATGACGGTCATCGCCATCGGATGGAACATTTTCCCTTCGACCCCGGAAAAGGTCAGGATTGGCACATAGACGAGAATGATGATCGCCTGTCCAAAGACTGTCGGACGCCGCATTTCGACCGCCGAGTCGATGACCGTCGTCAGCCGTTCTTCAAGCGTCAATGTGCGGCCCAAGGCGTTCTGACGCTGAGACAGCCGCCGCAGGCAGTTCTCCGTGACGATGATCGCGCCATCGGCGATCAATCCGAAATCGAGCGCGCCGAGACTCATCAGATTGGCGCTGATCTTTCCGACATACATGCCGACGCCGAGCAAAAGCATCGTCAGCGGTATGACCATCGCCGTCACCAGCGCGGCGCGGAAATTGTCGAGCATGACAAAGAGCACGAGAATGACAAGCACAGCGCCCTCGACGAGATTAAGCGCGACCGTCTTGATCGTGGCGTTGACGAGAATCGTGCGGTTCAAAATCGTGCGCACTTCGACGCCGGGCGGCAGAATGCGCCGGATTTCATCCATCTTCTCGTTGACGGCGCTCGACACTTCGCGACTGTTGGCGCCGATCAGCATCAGCGCCGTGCCGATGACGACCTCCTCGCCATTCATGCTGGCGCTGCCCATGCGCAGCTCGCGGCCAACGCCCACCTCGGCGATGTCCTCGACTCGCACCGGCGTGCCGCCACGCGTCGAGACGACGACTTTGGCGATGTCGTCCATCGACTCCAGCCGGCCGGGGCTGCGCACGACGAGGCCCTCGCCATTGCGTTCGACATAGCCGGCGCCGCGGCTGATGTTATTGCGCTCGATGATGCCGGCGAGATCGGCGAAGGACAGGCCGAGCGCGAAGATTTTCGCCGGGTCGGGCTGGACGTGATATTCCTTGACGTAGCCGCCGAGCGAGTCGACGCCGGCGACGCCGGGCACCGTGCGCAATTGCGGTCGGATGATCCAATCCTGCACGGTTCGCAGATAGGCGGTCCGTTCGAGCGGCGTATGCAATCGCTGCCCTTCCGGCGTCAGATAATCGCCGTTGCGCTGCCAGCCCGGCTCGCCGTCCTTCGCCGGCTTTTCGCCGGTCCGCGGCGCATAGTCGACGGACCACATATAGATTTCGGACAGACCAGTCGCGACCGGGCCCATATGCGACTCGACGCCGGGCGGAAAAGTCTCCTTGGCGATCGCCATGCGTTCGCCGACCTGCTGGCGCGCGAAATAGATGTCGACATTGTCGGCGAATACCGCCGTCACCTGGCCGAAGCCGTTGCGAGAGAGAGAGCGCGTATATTCCAGTCCAGGTATGCCGGCGATGGCGTTCTCGACCGGATAGGTGACCTGCTTTTCGATCTCGAAGGCGGAAAGCGCGGGCGCGAAGGCGTTGATCTGCACCTGATTGTTGGTGATGTCGGGAACCGCGTCGATCGGCAGTCGCATCAGGGACCAGACGCCGAGCGGCACGGTGAGCGCCGTCAGCAGAACGACAAGCCAACGGCTTCGGACCGAAAGGGCGATGAGATTCTTGATCATCGCAGCCGAAAGGTTTCCGCTTGGGCGCGAAGGGCCGTCCGGAACGTTAAGGAAGCGTGGCCGTCGGCGCGCATCATTCCTCCGGAATGTTCTGCTTGCCGAGCTCCGCCTTCAGCAGAAAGACATTGGAGACGGCGACCTCTTCGCCCGGCTTGAGGCCAGAGACGACTTCGACCGAATTATCGTCGCCCCGGCCAAGCTCGACTTCGCGCTTCGCGAAACCGTCGGCGGTTCGAACGAATACATTGGCCTTGCCGTCGATCATCATGACGGCGGAACGCGGAACCTTAATCTTTACCCGAGCCTGCTTGAGCGAGATTTCCGCTTCGATGAGACTGCCGGGTCGTAACGAGAAATCGGGATTGAGAAAGCGCGCAAGGACGGGGCCAGTTCGCGTCTCTTGCGAGATCGTCGCGGGGACATAGGTGATTTTGCCGTCGAACGTGCGGCCTTCGGCGTTTTGAATCCGCACCTCCTGTCCCTCGCGCAAGAGACCAAGATCTGCGGCGGGCACCGCGATCTCGGCTTCGACGATCGAGAGATCGGAGATGATATAAAGCTCCTTCGACTGACCTTCGCCGCCGACCGGCTGGCCGATGCTGACCAGACGCTTGATGACGCGCCCAGAGATTGGGGCGAGAATCTCCTTGCGGCGAAGGTCGGCGATCGGTTGCGAGGGCAGGGCCGCGATCTCCTGCTCGGTCATATCGAGCGCAGCGAGTTTTTGGCGCGCGAGATCGAGCTTCACTTTGGCCGCCATGAAGGCCGCTTTGGCTTTCAGGAACAGCTGCTCGGCGGTGATTTTCTTTTCGTAAAGTCCCTTCTCTCGCTGAAAGAGCACATTTTGAAGATCGAAATTCGCCAGCGCGGCGAGGTATTCGCTCTTTGCTTCCGCCACTTCGCGCGAGTCGATGATCGCAATGGTTTCGCCGCGCGTAACGGCGTCGCCAAGCCGCTTGCGCAATTCTTCAACGACGCCAGCGACTTTGGCGGCGACCCGCGCGATCTTGTCAGGATCGGGCGTGATAGCGGCGGGCGCCATCAGCTGACGCGAAATGTCGCCTGGGCCAACCGCCTTCACCGAGATTTTTGACGTCTCTATCTGAGCCGGGGAAAGGCGGACTTCTCCTTCGGCGGGCGCCGGCTCGATCGCCTGGCTTTGTTGATTGGGGGCGATCCCCACCTTGATCGCGCGGAAGAGAGACGGCAGCGCGGCGCCGACCGCAAGGCTCGCGAGGACGGCGAGCGCCAGAACGGACCTTTTACGGGTCATGGTCGACGTGAATCGGCTCCGTATCGAATAATCTTCCTGGGGTAGCATTGGCGCGCCGCTCGAGCTATTGGCCGCCGCGGCGATTATGGGGGATATCGCGCGTCGGGGTTTCATTCCTTAAATGAGTTGCCCGGCGCGGTCCATGCAAGGGCGCGCGGCTCTTTCACGCATGCCTCGGTTATTAAAACGAAAAGACCAATCAAATGGGGGCGCTGCAAAGGCTTTTGCATGACATGTCGGCGACAGCGGAAAAACCCGATTTCGCCGCGGTTTTGGAGCGCGGATTCATGAATTGCCGCGCTCTTTGCGCAAGCGGTCCCAATAGTCGAGGCGCTTGGCGATTTCGCGCTCGAATCCGCGCTCGACCGGCTTGTAGAATTTCTGTCGCGGCAGCGAATCAGGCCAGTAGTTCTGACCCGAAAAGGCCTCGGGCGAATCATGGTCATAGTCGTAGCCCGCGCCATAGCCCTCTTCACGCATCAATTTCGTCGGCGCGTTGAGGATGATTTTCGGCGGCGTCAGCGAGCCCTTCTCCTCGGCGATGCGTTGCGCGCGCTTATAGGCGACATAGGCGGCGTTGGATTTGGGCGCGGTCGCCACATAGATGACCGCCTGCGCCAAAGCGAGTTCGCCTTCGGGACTGCCGAGAAAGTCATAGGCGTCCTTTGCGGCATTGGCGACGACGAGCGCCTGCGGATCGGCGAGTCCGATGTCTTCAACCGCCATCCGCACGATGCGCCGCGCCAGAAACAGGGGATCTTCACCGGCGGCAAGCATGCGGGCGAGATAATAGAGTGCGGCGTCGGGGTCGCTGCCGCGGACGCATTTGTGCAGCGCGCTGATGAGATTGTAATGGCCTTCCTGCGCCTTGTCGTAAATCGGCGCGCGGCGTTGCACGATTTCGACCAGTCCTGCGCGATCGAAGATTTCGCCGGGTTTCGCGGCCCGCCAGATTTCCTCGGCCAGCGTCAACGCGGCGCGGCCGTCGCCGTCCGCCATGCCGATAAGCGCCGCACGCGCATCCGCGTCGAGCGGCAACGGCTTGCCCTCCGCCTGTTCGGCGCGTTCGAGCAGCTGTTCGATCGCCGTTTCGTCGAGGGCCCTGAAGGTCATCACCCGCGCGCGCGACAGCAACGCCGCATTGAGCTCGAATGAGGGGTTTTCCGTGGTCGCGCCGATGAGCGTGATGGTGCCGTCCTCCATAACGGGGAGAAAGGAATCCTGCTGGGCGCGGTTGAAGCGATGAATCTCGTCCACGAACAGCAAGGTCCCCTGGCCGGCGGCGCGGCGCGCGCGCGCCGCCTCAAAGGTCTTCTTCAACTCGGCGACGCCGGAGAAGATCGCCGAAATCTGCACGAAGGCGAGCCTGGTTTCATGCGCGAGCAGCCGCGCGACCGTGGTCTTGCCGGTGCCGGGCGGACCCCAGAAGATCAGCGAACCCAGCGCGCCGGCGCGGATGAGCCGCGTCAGCGCGCCATCGGGTCCAAGCAGATGATCCTGGCCCGCAACCTCGTCGAGACGAGTCGGCCGCAGCCGGTCGGCGAGCGGACGCGGCGCGTCGTCTTCGAGCTTCGCGGCTTGGAACAGATCGGACATCGTTACTGATTAACACAGCGAAGCGGCGCGCCTTCGAGAATCTCTGGCCAAGCCGGCTCTCTTCAATGCCCTGCTTTCGCTATTGGCGGATTTATTGCGCCTTCAGGCGCAATATATATTCGCGAAGATCGCAAAGGGTGCGCAAGTGTCCAATGTTCAAAAAATCAGCGTCTCATTGACCAACCAGCAAATGGCGCATGTCCGAGCGGCCGTTGAGGCGGGCGAATATGCGACGCCGACCGAAGTCGTTCGAGAATCTCTGCGCGATTGGCAGGCGAAACGCGAAGCGCGCCAAGATGAGTCTCGCCGCCTCCGTCAGAAATGGGATGAGGGCAAGGCGAGCGGCGACGGCTGGCAGGTCGACTTTGACGCGCTAAGGCGCGAAGCCCGAAGCCGCCTCAAGGATAAGAACGTCGCCGCGCCGAATGGCGATTGAATTTCGGTGGGGCAAGCAAGCCCGCGAGGACTTGCTGCAAATTTACCTTGCGATTGGCCGCGACAATTTCGCCGCCGCCGATTTGCGGCCCCGACCGCCGCCGAGGCCGCCGGGCTTAGCCCACGATCCGCGAGATCAGCAACACAATCAAACTTTGCGTAGCGTCGTCATCATCCGCAAGATCGTATGCCTCCCACAGCTTCAGAATTAGTTCTTGCCTGCGGGTCTCTTTTTCAGATGCGCGAGCGGCGAAGATGATTGATTTTATTAGACCCATTTGTCCTCCGATACGCCATCTAAGTTGACGGCGCGTCGGAAGGCTTTTCCGGATTGCTCAATCGCACAACGGCTAAGGTTAAGTTATCTCACCTGTCGCCACAAACAAACGCCTTTCCGCTTGCCGTCCATGACGACGCGCCCACGCATGGCCTGCATCCGCAACGAATGAATGAGGTTGTTGGTGACGGCCTTCGCCAGCATCTTATCGCTGGTGTCCAAGCCCTCCCGGCGCACCAGGAACAGCGCCAGTTCCTTCGTCGTCATCGGCCGCTCGCGAGCGCTTCCTGGCAAAGGGCGATCTACTCTGCCCGTTTAAAGAAGCGAATGGATATCGACGTAGGGCCTCTCGTCGGCGCCAGCGTCGAAGAGACGCATCGCGGCGTTGACGTGCGCGAGGTCGGCGCGGGCCTGTTCTAGCTGACGCTCGTAGAGCTTGATGACGGCAATGATTTCGTCGCGCTTTCTGCGCAGCGTGACGACGGTTCGAATCTCGGCCATGCTTGAAAGCTAAGCCGCGACTTCAAAATAGCTTGTGGCGCTTGCGCCATAATACCGGAAATTTGGGCGTTTCCGCCCAAATGGAGCGCGATCTACCCGATTTCCACGATCCGCGCGCTGTGATGGATGACCTCGGCCTTGTCGCCGACGGACTTGCCCATCAGCGCCGTTGCGAGCGGCGCGACATAGGGAATGAGACCCTTCGCCGGGTCGGCCTCGTCTTCGCCGACCAGTCGGAAGCTGCGGCGTTCGCCGTCTTCAAGCTCGACGACGACGCGATGTCCGAACCGAACCGCCGAATGATCGGCGATCGGCCTGATCACCTCGGCGCTCGCCCGGCGCGCCGTCCAGTATCGCAGATCGCGCTGCGCCAGCGCGAGCGCATGATTGTCTTCGGCCGCCGTGGCGCGTTCGATTTCCTTATGCAGGCGCGCCAGCTCGCCTTCGATCTGCTGAAGGCCTTCGGGCGTCACCAGATTGCGATGCGGGCTGATCGGCCGGTCTGGCAGATCCTCGCGCGGATTGTCGTCGTCCTGTTCCTTGGTGAAAGCCGAGCTCATGCGCATTCAACCTTGTGGGCCGCGCCGGCGCGGCGGGCGTCCTCAACAAAAATAATCGGCCCAAGCGGGCCGTTCGCCGGCATTAGAGCGGAGACGCGTCCGATTGTCGAGAAATTGACGTAACGATGCGACGATTCGCGCGATTTTGAAACAGTTTAGCTTTTTGCCACATCGGGACGGTCCGCGCTCGAGCGAATCAGGTCAATCCGCCGCTCCTGGCGGAAGGTTCAGCCCCATGTCGATGACGACGCGGCCGCGAATCTTGCCGGTCACAATCGATCGGGCGCGATCCAGCGCCGCGTCGAAGGGTATGATTTCGCTCATCGCATCGATCGCGGCCGGGTCGAGGTCCTGCGCGATTCGCGCCCAGGCCGCGCGCCGCAAAGCGATGCGCGGGCGCACGCTTTCGACGCCAAGCAGCGCAACGCCGCGTAAGATGAAAGGCGCGAGATTCGCCTGAAGCTCCATGCCGCCAACATTGCCGCAGGCGGCGACGGCGCCGTCGAATTGCGTCTGCGCGAGAAGATTGACGAGCGTGACGCCGCCGACCGTATCGACGCCGACGGCGAAGCGCTGCTGTTGCAGCGGCCTTCCGGGAACGGCAAATTCTTCGCGGCCAATGATTTCGCTCGCGCCCAGGCGTTTCAGATAGTCCGCTTCGCCCCCTCGTCCCGTGACCGCGGCGACGCGCCAGCCGGCTTTGGCGAGCAGCGCGACGGCGAATGAGCCGACGCCGCCCGTCGCGCCCGTCACCGCCGCGAGCCCGTCGTCCGGCCGCGCGCCGTGACGCTCGAGCGCCAGGATGCAGAACATGGCGGTCAGTCCGGCGGTGCCGACCGCCATTGCGCGCGCAGGGGTCAGCGACGGCGGCAGTTTCACCAGCCAATCTCCGGAGAGGCGCGCCTTTTGCGCAAATCCCCCGTAATGCGCTTCGCCCAGCCCACAGGCGGTCGCGATCACGATATCGCCCGGCGCAAAGTCGGGATGCGCCGAATGCGTCACCCGGCCGACGAGGTCGACGCCCGGAATCATCGGGAAGCGGCGCACCACCGGCCCTTTTCCGGTGATGGCAAGCCCATCCTTGTAGTTGATCGCCGAGAAGGCGACGTCCATGTCGACGTCGCCCTCCATCAGGTCGCGCTCGCACATGACGACGTAATCGGCGTGATGGCCGCGCTCGCTCTTGTCGATGCGAATGGCCCTGAACTCGCTCACGTCGACCTCCCCCGCGCGCACGCGCCTAAAGCGACGCCTTCTATCGGAGAAAAAGTTTTAAAAAGGAAAACATTCGCCTATCTAGGGCGTAAAGCCCTAAAATCGCCATCGATCAACTATCAAGAATTAGGTCGTGGCAATAGTGCATAATATATCTTGATGGAATCCCGGCCTTCTGTTACGCATTCTCCAAGTAACGGGGAAACCGCGATTCTATGCAGCGAAGCATTGACAAAGGGCGGCGGGGGCGGCGTCCATCTCAAAAGGAAGTGGTGAGCAATCCAATGACTCAAACCAACAACATTGAACTCGCGGCCGACATTGTCTCCGCCTATGTGAGCAACAATTCAGTCCCGGCCGGAGATTTGCCTGGGCTGATCAGCGAAGTTTACAATGCCCTGTTGCGCGTGGGTTCGGGCTCCCCCGCTGCGCCCGCCGAGCCGCCGAAGCCGGCCATCGCCGTCAAGCGGTCGGTGACCAATGATTACATCATCTGCCTTGAGGACGGTAAGAAGTTCAAGTCGCTCAAGCGCCATTTACGCACGCAATACGGACTGTCGCCCGAAGACTACCGGGAGAAGTGGGGACTTGCCGCCGACTATCCTATGGTTGCGCCCAATTACGCCAAAGCCCGCTCCACTCTCGCCAAACAGATGGGTCTCGGCCAGCAGCGCCGCCGTCGCGGCAAATAAAAGGCGGCCGAGACGGCCGCCCCTCATCGATCGTCCTTCTGAGTCCGCCGATCGGAGAGCGGCTTCAGCTTTTGCAAGCGCGGCGAGTCGAGTTTCAGCTCTCCTCGTCGCTCTCGATGTCGCCGTCGATCAATCCGGAAACGTCGTCGTCGCCCTCTTCCTCTTCGAGGAAAGTGTCGTCCTCCGCATCGTCTCCTTCGATCTCCACTTCATCTTCGACGTCGAGCGATTCCGCCGCGGCCTCGGTTTCCTCGACTTCTTCGAGCGACACCGTGTCGGCGTTTTCTTTTTCGATTTCGCTTTCTTCTTCTTCCTGCGCGCGCGCCGCCGTTCGCGTCAGCGCTACAACCTGATAGATCGCGCCGCATTTTGGACAGGCGATCGGATTCTTATTCAAGTCGTAAAATTTCGTCCCGCAGGACTGACATTGGCGTTTGGCGCCGAGTTCGGGTTTTGCCACGGTCGAATGGTCCTCGAGAAGCGGCGTGGGAACGCCCCGCCTTTATGGAGAGACTATGTGGGCGCTCCGGTTAGTGGCGTCCCGCGCCGCTGTCAAATGGGAAATGCATTGTCCGCGCGCCCATTGCCAAGCGGCGCGCGGATTGGCATAGAATCGTCGCTACGCGGGTGTAGCTCAATGGTAGAGCAGCAGCCTTCCAAGCTGAATACGAGGGTTCGATTCCCTTCACCCGCTCCAGCCCTGCCAATTTTTTTCGCGCGATCGGTTCGCGCTCGCCGGTAACGCGCCTTGGGCGGCGCTTGTCGTCGCCCCGCCGCGGCTCAAGAGAACGGATTCGCGATCGCCGCGTTTACCAATTGCGCGCTTGCGCCAGGCCGACGAAGGCGTCGCGACGCGGCGATCCAAGCGGCGCGGGCGCCGGGCCGCATCGATCAGCCGTCCCAAACAAGGACGCAATCTTAAGAATTCCTGTCGGTTTGCGCCGCTTTCGCGTGTCGCCGTCGGGGGCGACGCGCCCAATGGGTCGCGGAAATCGGCCGGAACGCAGCGGCAACCGCGATCCAACGCTGATTCGTGCGCGCTGCGTTCCCGCTTGATCCCAAAGCTTAACAGCAACGAGGCGAACCGCCCAATCTTCGCCGTTGACAGAAGCGGCGAAAAGAGTCCGTCGGCGGTCTCTTCAAGACCAGCTTCGGCAAGCCGTGTGGCGCGCCTCAAATGCAATTTCTGGTGTTAATGATCGGGTCAGCGTCCATATATTGTCGGAACAGACCATGACTCGGCGAGAGTCAGCGATTCGGGCGCGATTCGTTCGCAGGCTGTTCAGAAAGTAAAGTCGCGCGCCGCGCCAAGTTTCGATATGAAACGAAGGCGCTCAACGCGCGTCAGGCAGCAAAGAAAAATGACACTCGCGCCGTCCTTCCCGGCGAGCCGCGCCGCCCCTCGCGCCAGACCGTTCGACAGGGGGGTCGCGGCGGTGCTCGGCCCCACCAATACCGGCAAGACGCATCACGCCATCGAGCGGATGCTGTCCTTTTCATCGGGCGTCATCGGGCTGCCTCTGCGCCTCCTCGCCCGCGAAGTCTATAATCGCGTCGCCGAGCGCGTCGGGGCCGACAATGTCGCGCTCGTCACCGGCGAGGAAAAAATCAAGCCGCGCGCGCCGGCCTATTGGGTTGCGACAGTCGAAGCGATGCCGCGCGACATCGAGGCGGACTTCCTCGCCATCGATGAAATACAGCTCGCCGCCGATCTCGATCGCGGCCACATCTTCACCGACCGGCTGCTCAATTGGCGCGGACGTCAGGAGACGCTTCTCATCGGGGCGTCCACGATGGCGCCGCTCGTTTCGGACCTCTTTCCGGGCGCGCCGATCTACACGCGCCCGCGGCTTTCGGAACTGTCATTCGCCGGCGACCGGAAAATCTCGCGGCTGCAGCCGCGCAGCGCCGTCGTCGCCTTTTCCGCCGAAGAAGTCTATGCGATCGCCGAACTGATCAAGCGCCAGCGCGGCGGGGCGGCCGTCGTGCTCGGCGCGCTGTCGCCGCGCACGCGCAATGCGCAGGTCGAACTCTACCAGAGCGGCGACGTCGACTATATCGTCGCAACCGACGCCATCGGCATGGGTCTCAATCTCGACGTGGATCACGTCGCCTTCGCCGCCGATCGCAAATTCGACGGCATAAGACACCGTCGGCTGACGCCGGCCGAATTCGGACAGATCGCCGGCAGGGCGGGTCGCCATATGAGCGACGGCTTTTTCGGCGCGACGGGCCGTTGTCCGCCGTTCGACGAGGAATTGATCGAATCCCTGGAGGATCACCGTTTCGATCCGGTGAAGACATTGCAATGGAGGAACAGCGCGCTCGACTTTTCTTCGATCGACGCGCTGCTCCACTCTCTCGATCGGGCGCCGGCGCATCCCGATCTCATTCGCGCGCGCGTCGCGGACGATCAACGGGCGCTTGAAGCCGCGAGCCGCGACGAAATCGCACAGCGCAACGCCAAAGCGCCGGCGGATGTCGCCCGGCTCTGGGAAGCGTGCCAGATTCCCGATTACCGCAAGACCTCGCCGGCGGCTCACGCCGAGCTGGCGCTTGCCGTATTCGCCTTTATCGCCCGGCGGGGCAAAATCCCCGAGGACTGGATGGCGCGGCAGATCGAGGCGGTCGACCGCGTCGACGGCGACATCGCCACGCTGTCGAATCGTCTGGCGCAAGTGCGCACGGCAAGTTTTATCGCCAACCGTTCCGGCTGGCTCGACGACTCCGAGCATTGGCAGAGCGTCGCGCGTCGGGTAGAGGACAGCATATCCGACGCGTTGCATGATCGACTGACGCAGCGTTTCGTCGATCGCCGCACCAGTGTGCTGGTGCGCCGCCTAAGAGAGAACGCGATGCTCGAAGCCGAAATCAACGCCGCCGGCGACGTTATGGTCGAAGGCCAGCACGTCGGAAGCCTTCAGGGATTTCGCTTCACGCCCGATCCCGGCGCGGCGGGCGAAGCGGCGAAGACGCTGAACGCGGCGGCGCAGAAGGCGCTCGCGGGCGAATTCGAGGCGCGCGCGACGCGCGTGTTCGACGCCGTCGATGACGCCTTCGCGCTCGGCAATGACGGCCTCATCCGCTGGCTCGGCGAGCCCGTGGCGAAAATCGCCGCCGGCGCCGGCGTATTGTCGCCGACGACTCGCGTTCTCGCCGACGAACAGCTCGCTGGCGCGGCTCTCGACAAGGTCAAGCAACGCCTCGATCTTTGGATGGCGCAGCACGTCAAGAAACTGCTCGGGCCTCTCGAACAGCTCGAAAAGGGCGAAGGTTTGGAGGGCGTGACGCGCGGCGTCGCCTTTCAGCTTGCGGAAGAACTCGGCGTGTTGGATCGCGCGCGCGTCGCCAAGGAGATCAAGGCGTTCTCGCAAGACGATCGCGGCGCGCTGCGCAAGCTCGGCGTGCGCTTTGGCGCCTATCACATCTACCTTCCGGCGCTTCTCAAGCCTGCCCCGCGCGCGCTCTCGGCGCTGCTCTGGGCGCTGCATCACGGCGGGCTCGAAAATGTGAAGGGTCTCGAGGAGGTGCCGCATCTTGCGGCCTCAGGACGAACCTCCTTCGCCGCCGACGCGTCGATTCACAAGGGATTCTATCGCGCCGCCGGCTTTCGCGTCTGCGGCGAGCGCGTCGTCCGCGTCGATATTCTCGAACGTCTCGCCGATCTCATCCGGCCTGCGATCGCCTATCGGCCGGGACTCACGGCGGGGGCGCCGCCGCCCGGCGCCGCCGATTCCGACGGCTTCGTCGTCACCGTCGCGATGACCTCGCTCACCGGCTGTTCCGGCGAGGCTTTCTCCTCGATCCTCAAATCGCTGGGCTATGCGCCGACGCAGCGCCCCGGACCGGCGATCACCGTGGCGCTGGTCCCGGCGGCGCCGATGGAGCCCGTGACGCCGAACGCTGAGGCCGCCGCGCCGGAAGCGGCGACCGAGGCCGTTCCTTCCGAGGCGCCAGCCGAACCGCCGATTGCGGTGGCGGAAGGCGCGCCCGAGCCGGAAGCGGCGGCGGCTGTGGAGGCGCCAGCCGAGGCGACCGCCTCCGAGGAGGAGCCGCCGACCGAGGCGCAAGCCTCTCTCCCCGCAGAAGAGCCGGCGGCGCCGGAGCCCCTGCAGGACGCTGCGGCGACCGAAGCGCAAGTCGAAGCTCAGGTCGAGTCGGCCGAAGCCGCGCCGGCCGCGCCTGAAACCATTGAAGTCTGGCGACCACAGCGCCACGCCTATTCGGGTCCGCGCGGCCGCGAAGGCGGCGTCCGGCGCGTCGCGCGAGACCAGGGCGCGGAAGACAAGCGACCGCCGCGCCGCGACCAGCGGGCGCGCGCCGATGCGCCGGGCAAGGACGGGCGGCCAGCCGGAAAGCCGCGCTTCGAGGGCCGGCCACAGCGCGACGATTCCCGCCCGCGTCGACCCTTTTCGCCGCCGGAGCGGCGCGAGCGCCAGCCTGACCCCGATTCGCCCTTCGCTAAGCTCGCCGCGCTCAAGGCTGAACTTGAAAAGAAGGGCAAATAGCGGGTCCAGCGCCGCCGCTCTCGGCTTCGCCATCGTATTGCCAATAGTGAGGCGGACAACTATTGCTTCCCGGGGGGCGGGCGCGGCCAAGAGCGCGCTGCGAAGCAGAGGAACCCGGCTTTTCGCGTAAAAGCGCGCTCTAAGCTTTGAGATCGATCGCGTCATCCGCCTTTGGCCGATTCCGCCTAAAGGCGGCGCGATCTAGTGCTAGAGGGGCTGATGAAGAAGATTTTGCCCGTTATTATGTGCGGCGGGTCGGGGACGAGAGTATGGCCCGAGTCGCGCGAGACGCTGCCCAAGCAGTTCATTCCGCTGGTCGGCGAGCGATCGACCTTCCAGACGACGATGGCGATGCTGGCGGACCCGGCCTTCGAACGGCCGATCGTCATCTCGAACTTCGACTACCGCTTCCTCGTCGCCGACCAGCTGCGCGAGATCGGCGCGCAGGCCGACGTCATATTGGAGCCCTCGCGCCGCGACTCCGGACCGGCGGTCGCCGTCGCGGCAGGCCTCGCCGCGCGCCGCGCGCCTGACACGGTCGTCGTCGTGCTCGCCGCCGACCATGTGGTCCGCGATCCGGCTGGTCTCGTCGATCTTTGCAAGCGCGCGGGCGCGGCCGCCGCCGAAGGCTATATCGTGACGCTCGGGGTCAAGCCCGACGGGCCGGCGACCGGCTATGGCTATCTGCGCCCCGGCGAGCCGCTCGCGACCTGCTGCGAAGTCTATAAGCTCGACGCGTTCGTCGAGAAGCCGGACCGCAAGACGGCGCAGGATTATGTCGACGCCGGCTATTTTTGGAACAGCGGCAACTTCATCTTCCGCGCCGATGTGATGCAGTCGGAGATCGCGCAGTTCGAGCCGGGCATTTTCTCCGCCGCCGAGGCCGCGATCGAAATGGCCCGCCAGGACCTCGGCTTCATGATTTTGAACGCCGAAGCTTTCGCGCACGCCCCGAAGAAGTCGATCGACTACGCGGTGATGGAGAAGACCGAAAAGGCGGCGCTGATTCCGGCCGACATCGGCTGGTCGGACGTCGGCACCTGGCGCGCCGTGTGGGAATTGTCGGAGCGCGACGAATGCGGCAATTCGGTGCGCGGACATGGCGTCGTCATGGACGCGCGCAACGTCCATGTCCGCTCGGAAGACACGCTGACTACGGTGGTCGGCGTCGACGACATCATCGTGGTGACGACGCAGGACGCGGTGCTGGTGCTCAGCCATGAGCACGGCGATCAGGTCAAACAGCTCGTCGATCAGCTGCGCAGCGAGAACCGGCGCGAAGCCGGAGAGCACAAGCGCATCTTCCGGCCCTGGGGCTATTATCAGGGGATCGACGAAGGCCAGCGCTATCAGGTGAAGCGCATCGTGGTGAAGCCCGGCCAGCGCCTGTCGCTGCAAAAGCATTTCCACCGCGCCGAACATTGGATCGTGGTGCGCGGCACGGCGGAAGTCGGCCGCGACGACGAGATGCATCTCGTCCACGAAAATGAATCGATCTATCTGCCGATCGGCTGCCGGCATCGCCTGATTAATCCCGGCAAGATCGATCTGGAGCTGATCGAAGTGCAGACCGGCTCCTATCTCGGCGAGGACGACATCGTGCGCTTCGAGGACGCGTATAATCGGGGGTGATTTGCCTCGGAGCTTTCCGCGTCATGGCCGGCCTTGCGCCGGCCATCCACGTTTAAAGCGCGCGCTAATTGTGCAAACTTCAGCAGCAGCGGCTTGGCGTGGATGGCCGCGACAAGCGCGGCCATGACGCAAACAGTCATCGTCAAAATCTGCGGTCTTTCCTCGCCCGATACGCTTGCCGCGGCGATCGAAGCCGGCGCGGATATGGCGGGCTTCGTCTTTTTCGCGAAAAGCCCGCGCCATATCGATCTTGAAACCGCGCGCACGCTCGGCCTTCTCGCGCAGGCGCGCATCAGCAAGGTGGCGCTCACCGTCGACGCCGACGACGCCGCGCTGGATGAGATCGTCGACGCGCTCGCGCCCGACTATCTCCAACTTCATGGGAAGGAATCGCCGGCGCGCGTCATGCAGGTGAAGGCGCGTTTCGGCCTGCCGGTCATAAAGGCCGCAGGCGTCGCGACGGCCGCCGATGTCGAGGCGGCGCAGCTCTATGAAGACGTCGCCGACGTCATCCTCTTCGACGCCAAGCCCGCGCCAGACGCGGCGGTTCCCGGCGGCGCCGGCGTCGCCTTCGACTGGACTCTGCTACGCGGCGTCGCCGCCAAACAATGGATGCTGTCGGGCGGGCTCGATCCAAACAATGTCGCTGAGGCGATACGCCTGACCGGCGCCCGCGCGGTCGACGTCTCATCCGGCGTCGAGCGCGAACGCGGCGTCAAGGATGCGGCAAAGATCACCGCCTTTGTCAAAGCCGCGTGGCTTTCATAGCGCCGCGCGAGGCGCTAATAAGTTTCCGAGAATGGAAGGCCGAGCATCCCTTCTCCCGTTTACGGGAGAAGGTGTCGTCGCGAAGCGGCGACGGATGAGGGCCCTCACCCGACCCTGCTTCGCAGGGCCACCCTCTCCCGCGAGCGGGAGAGGGAAGCGCCCATGGAACACGCCTCGTGAACAAGCCGCTTCCCAATTCCTTCCGCGCCGGGCCTGACGAAAACGGCCGCTTCGGCATTTTCGGCGGGCGTTTCGTCGCCGAAACGCTGATGCCGCTCGTGCTCGACCTCGAAGCGGCATATGAGCAAGCGAAACACGATCCGGCCTTTCACGAAGAACTCGCCGGGCTTCACAAACATTATGTCGGGCGCCCATCGCCGCTCTATTTCGCCGAACGCATCACCGATTTTGTGCGCGAGCGCGCCGGCGAGGACAAAGGCGCCAAGGTCTATTTCAAGCGCGACGAACTCAATCACACCGGCGCGCATAAGATCAACAATGTGCTCGGCCAAATTCTACTCGCGCGGCGCATGGGCAAGAAGCGCATCATCGCCGAGACGGGCGCCGGTCAGCATGGCGTCGCCACCGCCACCGCCTGCGCGCGCTTCGGGCTCGACTGCGTCGTCTATATGGGCGCGGTCGACGTCGAGCGGCAGAAGCCGAATGTCTTCCGCATGAAGATGCTCGGCGCCGAGGTGCGGCCGGTGCAAAGCGGCGCGCGCACGCTGAAAGACGCGATGAACGAAGCGCTGCGCGACTGGGTGACCAATGTCGCCAACACTTTTTATTGCATCGGCACGGCGGCGGGGCCGCATCCCTATCCGGCGATGGTGCGCGATTTTCAGTCGATCATCGGCAATGAAACCCGCGTCCAGATGCAGGAGATGGAAGGCCGCCTCCCCGATTCGCTCGTCGCCTGTATCGGCGGCGGCTCCAACGCGATCGGCCTCTTCCATCCGTTTCTCGACGACGCCAGCGTCGAGATTTACGGCGTCGAGGCGGCGGGCCATGGCGTCGACGTGCCGAACGGCCATGCGGCCTCGCTCACCGGCGGGCGTCCGGGCGTGCTGCACGGCAACCGCACTTATTTGCTCATGGATGACGACGGCCAGATTCTCGAAGGCCATTCGATTTCGGCGGGGCTGGATTATCCCGGCATCGGCCCCGAACATTCTTGGCTGCACGAAATCGGCCGGGTGAAATATCTCAACGCCACCGACAAGGAGGCGCTCAGCGCGTTTCAGCTCTGCTCGAAGCTCGAAGGCATCATTCCCGCGCTCGAACCTTCACATGCGCTCGCGAAAGTATTCGAGCTCGCGGCGCAGAAGTCGCGCGATCATCTGATGGTGATGAATATGTGCGGCCGCGGCGACAAGGACATTTTTACGGTCGCCGAACATCTGGGCGGGATGTAAAACCTCGATCATTGCGAGCAGCAAAGCGACGAAGCAATCCAGAAGACGTTTGGTAATTCTGGATTGCTTCGCTTCGCTCGCAATGACGACCTTAGGTCTATGGTCCGGCTTTTGACACGCACCGCTGCGCGATCTCGTTGAGCTTGCGGCCGCGTTCAGCTTCGTCCTTCACGCCGGCAAGCGCCTTGCTGCTGATCGCTTCCCGCGCTGTGCATTCGCAGGCGTCGTGGCACAGCTTGCCTTCTCCTCCCTCGTCAAAGCAGCGCGCCTCACATGAGGCGACGAAATCCGTCGTGTCGATGGCGGGCGGCGCGAGATAGGCGAGGCCGACAAACAGCGCAAAGAGCGCCGGCTGATGGACGAGATAGATGGGGAGGCTGTGGCGGCCGAGGAAGGACAGCCATCCCCTCTTCCCGTTTACAAGGAGAGGGCCGCCCCCTGCCTCTGCCCTCTCCCTGTAAACGGGGAGCGGGAGTTTAGCCGCCGCCACGCCCAGCAAAAGCGGGCCCGCCCAGGGAAAGAGCGGGCGCCAGTCCTGGGTCAGGGGTTCGCTGGTCGATAGCCCGATCCATTGCAGCCAATCGGCGTCGAAGGCGGGCGATGCGAGAAATTCTCCGCCGGCGAGGAAGAACGCCCCGCCCGCAAGCGCCACGGGCCAGGGCGCGAGAAGAAAAGGAACGGCGATCAGGCTGGCGAGCGCGATGCAATGCAGAATGCCAAAGAACACGAACGCCTTGGGAAAGGCGACATAGGTGCCCGCCGTCACCAGCGCCGCCGCCGCCGCGATGATTGCGAAGCGCCGCCAGAAGGCCGGCCAGCGGATGCCGCCGCGATGCGCCAATACGAGCGCGACGCCGGCGATGAACAAAAAGGCGAAGGCGATCGAGTGGCCGAATATTTTGACGTGCGCCGTCCAGGGAAGATTGGCCGGCGCATAGCCGAAATGCGCCAGATCCCAGATGAGATGAAAAACGACCATCGCCAGGACGGCGAGGCCGCGCGCGGCGTCGAGCGCCCACCAACGGGTTTGGGTCATCGGCGGGCGGAGGCGGGCGGCGCGCCGAGGAATTTGCTGAACGCCATGTCGGGCGCCGAAAGATTATGGCGCGACGGCAGATGGCGGCCGACCCAGACTTCGGTGGCGCTGGCGCCGGGAAAGCGGATCACCGGCGCCTCCTCCCAGCCCTTGCCGCGCTTGCTGCGCCAGGCGACGATCGCCGCGTCGCTCATCGTCTCCATGGCGTACATCGAACGCAGCGCCGCGAAAGGCAGCCCGTTCGGCATCGCCTGGCTGAAGGAGACGTCGAACGTCAGCCGATCCTGATCGACGTTCTTGATCGTGACGCGCCCCTCGCCGCCGCGCTGGAATTTGAGAATGACGCTGCGGTTCTGTGGCTCGAAGACAATTTCTTCAAGATCGACGATCGGCCGCTCCTGGGTCTCGACCGGTCCGACGAGAAAGGACGAGCCATAGGCCGTCCAGCGCATGTCGTCGAAGGGGAGCGGCCGCGCCCGCCAATAGCCGTCGGGCGGATAGAGCACCATGATCTCCTCGGCCCGCTCGCGGTGCCACATCCAGAACTGGATGAGATGGAGGCCACGCTCCACCGTATCGCCAACGCGAACCGGCACGTCGTTCGACCGCCAGAAGGAGGGAAAGGTGTAGCCGGTCAGCCAGAAATCCGGCGTCTCCCAGAAAGTCTTGCGGCGCGCCCGCGAAAACGCCTTGGGATCGACGGTAAGATCGCAGCTCGACCAGTCAGGCGCCCAGCGGTCGGAGGCGATGGTGTTGATATAGGAGGGATGCACCGCCTGGATTTGCAGGCTGCGCAAACGAGGGGAGATGAAGTCGAGTTCGATATTGTCCTTTTCGGCGCAGAGCTCCGGCGCCGAATTATTTTCCACCCGCACCTGCAGCTCTTCGGCCGCTTCGGGAAGCTCCGCCGAGGCCGGGCCGGCCAAAGCCAAGCCGCCGGCGCCAAGAAGGAAGCGGCGTCTATCGAATGCCGTCATTTAGCGAAAGTCCTGTCGCCCTTGAGATATCTATGGCGCACGAGAGGCGCGCGCGGAAAATCTTTCGCTTGTCCCAAAGGCGAAAACAAGGACCGACGCGCCTTCCATAACGCGCCGGCTCCTCCTAAAAACGCGCGCCCTGCGCTCAGAAGCCGAAGTCGAAGAGCGAGGGCAGCGGATTGCCATAAGCTTGGCGGCGCCGCGAGGCTGCATGGGCCGCCGCGCTATGCCGCGCGCTGCCGTAGTAATGGCCGCGCGGCGGGGCGCCGCTGATCGAAATCCTGCCGCCTTCACGCTGCACCATCTGATAGAGCATCGCCGCATGGCCGGGCGACAGGCGCACGCAGCCGTGCGAGGCGGGACGGCCGAGCATGCCGGTTTCGTAGGAGCCGTGAATGGCGTAGCCGCCGCGGAAGAAGATCGAATGCGGCATCGGCGACATATGGTATTTGCGGGAGTAATGCATGGGCTGCATGCCGGTCGGCGCGAAGGAGCCGCGCGGGGTGGAATAGCCGGCGCGGGCGGTCGACACCGGCCAGGCGTAGCTGCCCGACGAAGACTGGACATGCATGGTCTGAGTGGAAAGATTGATATGAATATGGGTGGTGGCGTTCGCCGCGCCCGTGGCGGCGAAAAGGAAAGCAGTTGCGGGGGCGATGACGGATAAACGCATAACGGACTCCTGACGCAACGCATAAGCGACTGGGCCGGCATTCTTGCTCTGGCTTGGCGCTGCATCAAACTAAATGAAGCGTTAAGGTTTCGCGGCAAGGATAGAGCGCAAAGCTTTCGACGCCGACGCGCCTATCGAGATTGGGGGCGAGAGCCCATGACAGATTGGACTTTGCGCGCGTTTGGCCCGGCGCTATTGGGCTTGGCGGCGTTTGCCGCGGCCGGCGACGCTTTCGCGCAGGATATAGGGACGCTCGATCCGAAACCCTTGCCGCCGCTCGCCAATCCGTCCAGTCCCGGGACGCCGGCGCGCGAACTTTTTGGCCGCGCCGAGGAGGCGGCGCCGCTTCATCCGAACCCGATCGGCTTTTATTCGCGCGGCTGTCTCGCCGGCGGCGAGCCGCTGCCGGTCAACGGGCCCCATTGGCAGGTCATGCGACTGTCGCGCAACCGCAATTGGGGGCATCCCAATCTCATCGCCTTTTTGAAGCATTTCTCGGCGAAAGCGTCGAAAGAATCGGGCTGGCCGGGCCTGCTCGTCGGCGATCTGTCGCAGCCGCGCGGCGGGCCGATGATCTCAGGCCATGCGTCGCATCAGATCGGCCTCGACGCCGATATCTGGCTTGCGCCGATGCCGAACCGCGAGCTCACCCGCGAAGAGCGCGAGGAGATGATGTCGACCGACGTCGTGCGCGATGACCGTCTCGACGTCCGCCCCGATGTTTGGAGCGAAGGCCATGTCGCGGTGATCCGCGCCGCGGCGATGGATCCGGCCGTGCAGCGCATTTTCGTCAATGCCGCGATCAAACGCGCTCTGTGCCGCGTCGCCCAGGGCGAAAGCTGGATGCGCAAGGTGCGGCCGATGTGGGGGCACAATTACCACTTCCATATTCGGCTCTACTGCCCGAACGGCTCGAACTGCCGCGATCAGGACCCGACGCCGGCCGGCGACGGCTGCGACGCCTCGCTCGCCTGGTGGTTCAGGGAAGAGATCGTGCATCCAAAGGGGAAATCGGGGAAAAGCTGGCCGCCGATGACGATGGCCGGGCTGCCGTCAGCCTGCCGCGAGGTGTTGCGCGCGAAATAGGCTTCAGCGAAATAGGCTTCAGAAAGAACAGTCGCCGAGCGGGCAGGCGACGCCAGTGCCGCCGAGACCGCAATAGCCGCCTGGGTTCTTGGCAAGATATTGCTGGTGATAGTCCTCGGCGTAATAGAACGGCGGACAATCGGCGATTTCCGTCGTGATCACGCCAAGCCCGGCCTTCGTCAATACGCGTTGATACATGGCGCGCGACTCGTCTGCGGCGGCGCGC
Source organism: Methylocystis sp. (assembly GCF_050246715.1). Lineage (NCBI taxonomy): Bacteria > Pseudomonadati > Pseudomonadota > Alphaproteobacteria > Hyphomicrobiales > Methylocystaceae > Methylocystis > Methylocystis sp. The sequence continues at coordinate 660 of NZ_JBFWVN010000034.1, read as the reverse complement.
TGCTCCGGCGTCGAGAGGTAAATCGCCGAGCGATATTGCGTGCCGACGTCATTCCCCTGGCGCATGCCCTGGGTCGGGTCATGGCCTTCCCAGAACAGGCGCAAGAGCTGTTCGAAAGTGATGGCCGGCGGCTGATAGACGACGAGAACCACCTCGGCATGGCCGGTGCGGCCGCTGCAGACGTCCTCATAGGTGGGGTTTTTGGTCGCGCCGCCGGCGTAGCCGACCGCGGTCACATAGACGCCGTCGCCCGCGTGCCAGAATTTGCGCTCCGCGCCCCAGAAACAGCCCATGCCGAACAGTACCCGCTCCGACCCCAGCGGGAACGGCGGGTCGAGCGGGCGGCCATTGACGAAATGGCGCGTCCCATGCGGCACCGGCATGTCGCGGTCGGGAATCGGCCGAAGGAGCTTGGAAAGCGAGAGTTCGTCGAAGATCGCCATGGCGCCGATATAGTGCGGGTCCCTGACGTAAACTAGGCTCAGGACCTATTAAATTTGATTGAGGCGTGATTCACAAGAGGCTTCTGATTCGGAGGCCTTGAAGATGAGCAGCCTGTTTCTCCTGAGCGCGCGCCAGATGGCGCGGATATCTCCGTCCTTTCCTTTGGCGCATGGCGTGCCGCGCGTTGACGATCGACGCGTTGTCAGCGGCATTGTC
>NZ_JBFWVN010000033.1:0-37561 GCF_050246715.1 Methylocystis sp. | reverse complement strand
CAACTTCCGCCGCCTGCTCGCATGGCTGGCGCTTCTGTGGGCCTTGTTCCTGAGCGTCCTCGACGACGCCAACGCCTCAAATCGCCGACTAATCGCCGCTTAAATCGCGTTCTTCACGGGCGACTCGGTAGAGGACCGTGATTGACCATCTCAAGCCTGATGCGGCCGTCAAACCCAGCATGAATTGTCGGTGCAGTTATGTGAACGGAAAGTCCGTACCTCGCCAAGGAGCTTTTTCCTTCAACACGAGCAGCATATTTTGTGTCAATTCGTAGATCAACATACTCTGCGGTATAAGCAAGTATGAGAATGTTTCGATGCAATACATAGCCGTCGTCAGATATTGCTACCTTTGTAGATATCGCTTCAATAGCTCGCTCTGCATCGATTCTACGCTTTGAAGGGTCGATAATCTGTTCGAGCCCGCTTCCATCGACTTGCTCGTTGAACAGTGTCAACTCGTGATCGAGCGTAAGGTCGACGCTTGTCGAACTGTATGCATTCTCCGATGGAAGCGGATCGATAACGATCACGCCTTTTCTCAGCGCCGTGCGAATCTCTCTATCTGTTAGGATCAAGCAAATCGTCTCTCTCAAACAGCTTCTAATTGGCTGCGATCAACCCAAACTCGCCAGTTACCCGCGTAGGTTTCTCGAGGCAGCTCTATGAGAAACGAGTCGCCGTCACTCCTAATAGGATAGCCAACGCTGACAAACCCCTCGTGCAATGAGCGCTTGTCGATCACGAGGCCCTCTTCGCCTTGGTCTGTATGCACGCTCACGACAACTTCGCTATGATGAAGGCCATCGCCAACTTTTTCGACCTTCAGTTTCATCATAGGGAGCCTCCGTAATGCATTGGCAGCGCGAATCGCTGTCTCGTTTCGATTATGCGTAGCACGCTCTGTGAGTTCTGTTACTCACGAAGGGCGAGCTGGATTAGAACACACATAGAACACTTTGCAAGAGGCTCAAGGCGTCCTCTAACTCGCCGGCTTGCTCTGGTTCCCGATCGGGCCTTTAGCCTTTCAGGAACGACAGCGTTCTGGAAATGAGTTCGGGGAAATCTACCCCTGCGGCAGATCGAAATTCTGGCAGCTGATCGTGCTCAGCCGGTCGCGCGCGCGCTCCTGATCGGAGGGGCGTTTCGCCAAGGAGCGGATCAGCACGAAGCCGCGCTTTGTCGGCGCCGTCAGCCGCACTTCCGACGGCGGCGGGGCGTCGCCTTCGTCGGCGCTGGTTAAGGCGTCGATCTGGCGGGCGTCGCCGACGACGATGTCGATCTTGCCCTTGATCGCCGAGCGGTCGGTCATCGAATGATAGATGCGGCCGGCGTTGGCGTGAAACGAGAGGCCGAGAAAATCCTCGCCGTCGACATTGGTCTTGACCCGCAGCGGACCCTTGCCGAGATCGTAAACGCAGACCGCCTCGGCGAAGGCCGGGTCCTCGAAGGGCAGCGTCTCGTCGCCGGGCGCCATCTGCGGCAGCAGCACCAAGCCTTCCGCCGGCGCGGCGCTTTTCACATAGGCGGCGAGCCGCCCCAAGGCGTCGCGCGGCGCGAGCGTCGGCATCAGCAGCACCGAAACGATATGAACGATGCCGGCGACGAGCAGCGTGGCGAGCAGCCAGGGCAGAAGGTCGAGAAAGCGATCGGTGATATTCAAGCGCATCCGAGTTTCACGATTTTTGGAAAGGAATTGGGATCGGGATTTGAGTCGATGTCGAGCGGCGTATCATAGAGCCGCAGCATGACGACGAAGCCCTCCGCCTGTCCGGGCGACAGCCAATTGCCGGGCCGCGCTTCGCGGGCGATGTCGATGTCGAAAGCGCCGCCCTCCTTGCGCAGAATGTCGACCGAGGAATAGCCATAGCGGTCGGTCGGATTGGCGACGAGCCTTCCGTCGGGACTGGCGAGCGTCATCGTCCAGTAGCGCGCCGCCGGCAAGGGATCGACGATGCGATATTCGCATGCGCCGTCGAGCGGCGCGCCATCGGAGTCCGTCCGCGCGATGAAGGCCAATCCCTGATCGCGGCCGAGCGGCGCTTCGCCGGAGCGCGAGATCACCGCCCGCGCGTAAGGGTCGATGTCGGCGCCGCCGATATGCGGCCATGACGTCCACGGGCCGGCGCGCAGGGAATCGAAACCATAGCCGGCATTGAGCGACAGCACGGTCGCCAGCAGGCCGATGCCGAGGCCGGCGATCATCGCCGAGCCGGCGCGCAGATAATTCGCATAAGGCTTGAGGTCCAAGGACGCGCTCCCGCCGCTATCTTATGACGCCGCCGTCGGCCGCCTGGCCGGCGCGCCGCGCTTCCAGCGGCGCCGCGTCGGGCGCCTCAAGCGCGCTATGCTTGTCGCCGCCGATCGCCTTGATCTTCATCTGAATTGATTCGAGCGCCTGGATCGCGCCCTTCGACAAGGTCGCGGGGCGCTGCGGCGCGCCGAGTTCGAGCGGCTTCACCACATTGGCGTTGGCGACGGCCGTCGCGCCCTTGGGGTCAGGCCTCAATCCGACGATCGGCTTCAAGGTCGCGCCCTGATGCGCATAGGCCATGATGTCGTGCCAAGTGCCGGCCGGCAGGGAGCCGCCGGTCATGTTGTTCATCGGCGCATTGTCGTCATTGCCGTACCAGACGCAGCCGCCCATGGTGCCGGAATAGCCGCAGAACCAGGCGTCTCGATAGCCGTTGGTGGTGCCGGTCTTGCCGATGACGTCGATCCCCTGGCCGAGTTGGGCGCGTCGGCCGGTGCCTTCCTCGACGACCTTCTTCATCATGCCGGCAAGTTCAACCACCTTGTCGAAGGGCACCGCCTGCTTTTGCGGCGGCGCGTCACGGTCGTGGCGATAGAGCAGATCGCCCTGGCGATTGCGGATTTCCACCGCGGCGTAAGGCGTGACTTTCTTGCCGCCGTTGACGAAGGCGCCGTAGGCCGCAGAATGTTCGAGCGGAATGACGTCGCTCTGGCCGACCGGCAGCGACGGCGTGTCTTCGAGCGGCGTGCTGATGCCAAGACGCCGGCAGGTGTCGATGATCTTGGCGCGGCCGATCCGCGAATCGCCATTGCCGATCGCCTGCGACAGCTGGATGGCGATGGTGTTCAAGGACCGCGCCAGCGCATTGGCGAGCGGCATGGAGCCGGCATAGCCGCCGCTGTAATTGTGCACGCAGTAGTTGCCAATGCAGGTCGGCCGGTCGGTGACGATCGTCGTCGGCTTGAATTTGCCGGTCATCAGCGCGGTCAGATAGACATAAGGCTTGAAGGACGAGCCGGGCTGGCGCGCGGCGTCGGTCGCGCGATTGAATTGGCTCGCGCCATAGTCTCGCCCGCCGACGACGGCGCGCACGGCGCCGTCCGGCTCCATCACCACCGCGGCGCTCTGCTTGGCGCGGAAGCTGCGGCCCTGCTCGCGCAGATTGGTCTCGATAACCTCTTCGGCGCGCCTCTGAATGTTCGAGTCGAGCGCGGTGCGCACGCTGAGCACGCGATTGTCGCCGAGCTTGCCTTCCTGCGCGAATTTGCGGATTTCGCTGTAGGCGTAGTCGAGATACCAGTCGGGGCTCGTCTCCCGGGCGCGGTCGATCGGCGTCGCGGGATTGCGCAAGGCGGCGATAATCTGGGTATCGGTCATGAAGCCCGAGTCGACGAGATTCCTCAGCACGTCATTAGCGCGGGCGCGGGCCGCCGGCAGATTGACGTGCGGCGCATATTTCGTCGGCGCCTTGAAGAGGCCGGCGAGCATCGCCGCCTCGGCGAGCGTCACGTCCTTGACCGACTTGCCGAAATAGAATTCGGCGGCCGCCTGAATGCCGAAGGCGCCGCCGCCCATATAGACGCGGTCGAGATAGAGTTTGAGGATTTCGCGCTTGGTCAGATGATGCTCGAGCCACAGCGCCAAAAAGGCCTCGTTAATCTTGCGGGTGATGGTGCGTTCATTGGATAGGAAAAGATTCTTGGCGAGCTGCTGGGTGATCGAGGAGCCGCCCTGCACCACGCCGGACGAACGCGCATTGACCGTCAGCGCCCGCAGCGTGCCGATCACGTCAATGCCGAAATGCTCGTAAAAGCGACGGTCTTCCGTCGCCAGCACGGCCTTGATCAAATGATCGGGATATTGTTCGAGCGGCACGGCGTCGTCATGCTTGATGCCGCGCTGGCCAACGTCGGCTCCATAGCGGTCGAGGAAGGTAACGGCGAGATCGGTCTGCTTGAGCCAATTCTCGTCGCTCGTCATCTGAAAGGCCGAGGAAGCCAGCGCCATCGCGACGATTCCGGCGCCGAGCCCGAGAGTCAGCGCCTCGCAGCACAGCTCCACCCCGACCCGCGCAACGCCGGAGACGTGAAAGCGCTCCATGAAGGTCGAGAAATCTTCATAGAGTTCGCGGGCGCGCCGCCCGCTCTGGAACATGGCTGAATCGATCAGCGCATCGATCGCGAGCAGGATGCGCCTGACCCGTTTGGCGAAGTTGGAAGCCTGGAAACGCTTCAACACTGCTCAAATGCTCCCTCGCGCCGATAATACTTACCGGCGCTTTGTGGACTTTAACACTTTTTCAACCATCTTGACGACAGTCCGCGCAGCCCACATTGCGTTATGGTTTCCGTCGCGAAAAGCGCAAGCCGAAAGAGAAGGATGGCGTTAAAAAAAGGCGAAAATGCCCTATCGATCGCGCCGGCCGAGACGCCGTTCTGGGAGAAGCCGCTTGCGGAATTGACCCGCGCCGAGTGGGAAAAGCTCTGCGATGGCTGTGGCCGCTGCTGCCTCGTCAAGCTCGAAGACGACGACACCGGCGCGATTTATCATACGAGCGTCGCCTGCAAATTGCTCGACCAGGGGACCTGCCGCTGCGGCGATTATCCGCGCCGGCGCCGCTACGTGCCCGACTGCGTGCGGCTAACTTTGGATAAACTCGAGAATATTCGCTGGCTGCCGCCGACCTGCGCCTATCTCCTGCGCTTTAAGGGCAAGCCGCTGCCGCCCTGGCATCCGCTGATTTCCGGCGATTCCGAGAGCGTCCATCGCGCCGGCGTCTCGGCGCGGGGGCGGATCGAGGCGGGCGAGGACGAGGTCGATACCGACGATCTGCCGGATTTTATCAGGCTGTGGCCGAAGCGCTGGCCGAAGAAGGCGCGGTGGTGAGAGATAATTTTCCGCGTCTGGAATTTATTCCTTGACAGCGGGACGATGGTGGCGATTGTGTAGTTGACGAACCATGAGAATCGGATAGGTTGCGCTCAGTCATTGCGCAACCAAGGAGATTCGCATGGCAGACAATGCTGTAATTCATCTCGGAGAGAATTCTCCGGAACACGTAGCATTCAAGTTGTTTACGTTCATCAACGATGGAGAGAACAACCGTGATCGCGCCGCTGTTCTTGACCTGTATGCCGAATGTCTTCTTGCCGTCCGAAATCCGGCCGGTCACTTAAAAGGAAATCATGAAACTCTTTCGCAGCGGCGACGATAAATTCCACGCCAGTACCCTTGTCGAATGACGATATAGCTAATCTGAGAGCTTCTACCTTAAGTTCATCTTCTGTCATGTGGGCTCCATAAAAAAATCGCTGGCGAGGATCAGTGGCCTTCTTTGCGTGGTTTGGCGTCGCTCTTAGGCGCGCCAGCCTCGCTATCCTTGAGCGGCTTATGCCGCGCTACCTTCTTTAGCGCAGCATCAAAATGCGCTTCGGATTCGTCGCAGCCGATAGCCTTAGCTGCCTCTATGAATCGATCTTTCTGGACAGATTTTGTAAGCTTCGATTTTTGGCGCGGCACGAATCACCCCATGACACATAAGTTTGTCTTCGCCGATGAAGCTGGCGACTTCACATTCAAACGCAAGACGGGGGCAAGCAAATATTTCCTACTATGCACATTAACCACTGAGGATTGTTCGCTATCGAACGATCTCTTGGATATCCGACGCCGGCTCGTTATCAACGGGGACTCGGAGAGAGATAAGTTGCACGCGACATCAGACGCCCAAGCGACCCGCGATAAAGTTTTTTCATGCCTGCAAAGACACACGTTCCGCGTTGACGCGACAATACTAGAAAAATCAAAAGCTTAGCCTCAAACCAGAACGACGGATGCACTATTCTACCAATATGCATGGTATTATCATTTTAAGCATGTAGGGACACGCTTGTTGAATGATAATAAGAAACTACTCGTAACAGCAGCCGCGCTTGGGCAAAAGAAAACAAAAGCAGCCTTTAAGCAGGGCGTCAACAATACCCTTCAGCAGACAACCCCAAGAGAAAGATGGGAAGTCTCATTTATTGACTCTGCTAAAGACCCTCTACTTTGGGCTGCGGATTATTGCGCATGGGCCATACAGAGAAAATGGGAAACTAACGACCATCGATCGTATGAATTGATCGCATCAAAAATCATCTCTGAGTTTGACCTGTGGCGATTCGGAACAACCCATTACTATTAAAAAAAAATGACCCGCAATCTTCGCTATCCTTTCGGAGAGGCCCAGGGGCCCATTCGCGAAGCAAGGGTCACATCGTGTGTGTAGCACTAATCCTCGGAATTTTCAAGATTGACGCTTGACTTTTTTGCGAATCCGAGTCCGCTCGAATCACTGCATCGGCTCACTAGGTCCCTGATACTTCAAGCGTTTACCAGAAATGCCCTTCAAAGCGCGTGCGCTACGCTCTTGATCCTCACAGCCAAGCGCCGAGCGGTGATTGTAGCGAAAATCAAATTCCGCAAGGTAGCGATGCAGATGCTTCTCTGAGCAATGCTGGTAGACGCCTTTCATGCCGCGTTTGAAGATCGAGAAATAGCCCTCGACTGTGTTCGCATGCACGTCACCGCGAACATATTCGTCGGCGCTGTGGCGCACTGAGGCGTGATCGGCGAACTGCTTGCCGACTTCCGGGTATAGGGCGCTTTCGTCCGTGTAGAGCGACGTTTCGCGATCGATGTTTTCCGACACGATAGAGGCGACCGTGACCTTGTTGGCCTTCTCGGCATGGAACGTGCGAACGGAACCGCCGCGCTCGACGAGAGCGATGACGGCGCGCTTGCCGGCTGGGCCGAACTTGCGACGGCGAGACTTATAGGGCTTGCCTTCCTTGGTAAGGGTCGGCTGAACCTCAGTCTTGCCGAAATAGGTTTCGTCGGCTTCCACAACGCCGCCGGCGCCGCCCATAGGCGCAAGCGAGCCGTCGCGCATGGCCTCGCGAATGCGATGCGCCAGAAACCACGCCGTCTTGTATTGAACCTCCAAGACGCGATGAAGCTGATGAGCGGAAATGCCCTTCTTACTCGCCGTCATTAGATAGACCGCCTGCAACATTTTCGAGAGCGGCAGATGCGCAGACTCGAAAACCGTGCCGACCTTCACCGTGAATTGTTTTCTACAATCCGAGCATTTGCGAAGGCCAAGCCGCGTTTTGCGCAGGTCGTAATGCTTGCCAGAGACGGAGCCGCAATGCGGGCAGACCGGGCCTTCCGGCCACAGAATGCCCTCCAGATGGGCGAAAGCTGCGGCTTCGTCGTGGAAGTAAGGCTTCGACAGAACGGACATTGATCTAGCTCCTTGACTCTTAAGCTACATCATCGCCTGTGGTTCGTCAACTACACAATCGCCACGATGGTCCTATAGAAACACGCCATGCTCCAAAATTGCGCTTGAGCGACGCGAACGAGTTTTAACGGCGCGGCGTCCTCTCCTCCCCTCCCCCCGCGCCCATCCCCTCGCGCTTCGAGACGCGCTCGCGCGTCTTGCGGCCGAGGGGATTTTTTTGGAGCGTCGCAGAAAGAACCGCATGACAGGCGCCACAAGACTGAAGGCTTCACAATTGTCATTCCCGACGCGCGAAGCGCGATCGGGAATCCAGGGCAAAATCAAACACGCTTGTTGCGATTCTGGATTCCCGATCAGGCCTGCGGCCTGTCGGGAATGACAGAGCCCCCTTGCTTCAGCAGCGCAAGCTCATAAGTCGCCAACCCCTTTCCGGAGTCTGGCTGATGGCGGCCAAATCCGTCCCGCCCAGCGATGAAAAGATCGCGCAGGCGAAGCTTCTCTACGACTCGGGCGTTACGCCGATCGGCGAAATTCTCGACCTGCTCGGCATGAGCGTCGGACAGTTCCGCCGCTTTCGCGAAATCAGCGGCTGGCCGCTGCGCGCTTCCGCCTGCGCTCCGCGCAAGAAAACGGCGGACGACGCGCCGCCGGCGAAAAAGCCGAGCGACGCGAATAGGCTCATCGCCCGGCTCGAAGACGCGGTCGAACAGGAATTCGCCCGCGCCGAAGCGGCGCTCGCCAAACCTGCGCCAAAGTCCATCGAGGCGAGCGCCCGCACGCTTGCAAGCCTCGTCAAGACGCTCGCCGAATTAAAGCGCATGCGCCGCGAGAACGAGGATCGCGAGAACGACGCAGAAGATGACGACAAAGAAGCCGCAAGCGAGCGAGACGGCGACGCGCCGCCACGCGAATTGGCCGAACTCCGCGCGGAGCTTGCTCGACGGCTTGAACGACTGCGCGGCGCAGGGTCGACTGAATGACGCGCTCGACGGTCTGAGCGCAAGAGAACTGGCGCGGCTGCTCGACGATTGGGAATTCGTCGCGCGCCGCGATCAATGGCCGCCGCCGCTCGCCGCCAATAACGCGCCCTGGCGAACCTGGCTCATTCTCGGCGGACGCGGCGCCGGCAAGACGCGCGCCGGCGCCGAATGGGTGAAGGCGCTGGCGCTCGGCCATGCGCAATTTTCGCTCGCGCCGCTCGGCCGCATCGCGCTGGTCGGCGAGACCGCGGCCGACGTGCGCGAAGTGATGGTCGAAGGCGTCTCAGGACTTCTCGCCGTGCATGGACGGCGCGATCGGCCGCGCTGGGAAACGACGCGCCGGCGGCTCGTCTGGGACTCCGGCGCCGTGGCGCAGGCGTTCTCGGCCGAAGATCCGGAGAGCCTGAGGGGCCCTCAGTTTCACGCCGCCTGGTGCGACGAACTCGCCAAATGGCGCTACGCCAGGGAGACATGGGACATGCTGCAATTCGGCCTGCGTCTCGGCGACTGGCCGCGCCAGCTCGTCACGACGACGCCGCGCCCGCTGCCGCTCTTAAAAGAGCTGACCGCCCATCCGACAAGCGTCGTGACCCGCGCCTTGACGCGCGAGAACGCCGCCAATCTCGCGCCCTCCTTTCTCGAAAGCGTCGTCGCGCAATATGCCGGCACGCGATTGGGGCGCCAGGAGCTCGATGGCGAAATGCTCGACGAGCGCAAGGACGCGCTGTGGACCCGCGACATGCTGGAGCGCGCCCGCGTGCAAGAGGCGCCGCCGTTAAAGCGCATCGTCGTCGCGGTCGATCCGCCGGCGAGTTCCAGCAAGCGCGCCGACAATTGCGGCCTCGTCGCAGCGGGGATCGAAGAAGCGGGCGCGCTTTACGTTCTCGCCGACGCGACTTTGTCGGCGGCGCGGCCGGCGCAATGGGCGCGCGCGGCGATCGCGCTCTATCACAAGCTTTCGGCCGACGCGCTTGTCGCCGAAGTCAATCAGGGCGGCGAAATGGTGCGGGCCGTATTGAACGAAGCCGATCCTTCCGTCCCCGTCACGATGACGCGGGCGACGCGCGGCAAATATCTGCGCGCCGCCCCGGCCGCGCAGCTTTACGAACAGGGACGCGTGAAACATGTCGGCGCCTTTCCGGCGCTCGAAGACGAAATGTGCGATTTCGGCGCCGACGGTCTTTCGTCCGGGCGCAGCCCCGACCGGCTCGACGCGCTCGTCTGGGCGATCACCGCGCTCGCCCTGACGCCGAAAGCGCCCGAGCCGCGCATGCGAAGAGTGTAGCGAAACATCGCGGGCTCCCTTCTCCCGCTTGCGGGAGAAGGTGTCGCGCCGAAGGCGTGACGGATGAGGGCCCTCACCCGACCCCGCTTCGTGGGGCCACCCTCTCCCAACGCGAACCGGGTGTTCCCGGTTTGCGTCATTGACGCTGAAGTCGGCAACAGCCGACTTCAGTTCGGGAGAGGGAAGACGCGCAACCATGCGTATTTCTCAAGGACCCTTCATGCCCTCACTGCTCTCGCGACTCATCGGCGCGGTCGCGCCGGCGCGCGAAACCAAATATTCGCGCGCGGCGAAGCTCCTCGCCATGCATGCGCTCGGACAGCCGCATTGGAGCGCCCGCAATTCGACGGTGCTGACCCGCGAAGGCTATGAGCGCAACGCCGTCTGCCATCGCTGCGTGCGCATGGTGGCGGAAGCCGCCGCGTCTGTTCCGTGGCTCGCCTATGAGGGCCGCGACGAGGCGGTCGACCATCCGCTGATCTCGCTCATCGAGCGCCCCAATCCGCTCGACACCAGCGCCTCCTTCATTGAGGCGATCTGCGCCAATCTGCTGCTTTACGGAAACGCCTATGTCGAATCCGTCGTCATCGACGACACGCTGCGCGAGCTTTACGCGCTGCGGCCCGACCGCATGAGCGTCGAGGCGGGACGCAATGGCTGGCCGGCGGCCTTCATCTATCGCGCGCTGGGACAGGAAGCGCGCTACGAAATGCGCGGCGAAGGGATCGAGCCGATCCTGCACATCAAATTCTTCAACCCGCTCCACGATTATTACGGCTTTCCGCCGCTCGCCGCCGCGCAAGTGGCGCTCGACACGCATAACGCCGCGAGCTTCTGGAACAAGGCGCTCTTGGACAATTCCGCGCGCCCTTCCGGCGCCCTCGTCTATGCGGGGCCGGAAGGCGCGCATCTCACTGACGAGCAATTCTCGCGCCTGAAGGAAGAGCTGGAGGAGAATTTCTCCGGCGCGACCAACGCCGGGCGGCCGCTGCTGCTCGAAGGCGGGCTCGACTGGAAGGCGCTGTCGCTGTCGCCAAAGGACATGGATTTTACCGAGTCGAAAGCTGGCGCGGCGCGCGAGATCGCGCTCGCCTTCGGCGTGCCGCCGCTGCTCTTGGGTCTTCCCGGCGACAACACCTTCAGCAATTACACTGAAGCCAATCGCGCCTTCTGGCGCCAGACCGTGCTGCCGCTCGTCGCGCGCGTGCAGAAGAGCTTTCAGGCCTGGCTGCAGCCGGGCTTCGGACCCTTTCGCCTCGACTATAACGCCGACCGTCTTGAAGCATTGGCCAGCGAACGCGCAAGCGAATGGGAGCGCGTCGGCAAAGCGGCTTTCCTCACGCTAGACGAACAGCGCGAGGCGCTCGGCTATGGCCCGGCGCGGACTCCGTGCGGCTGTGGCGGAAAGATGAAGCGGGACGGCGCCGCCTTTGACAACAACGAGCGTCTTGGCATTGAACGGCATGATCAGTTAGCCTTGGACGAACGCTGCGCCGAAGAATGGGCTTGGGCGATAAGATATTGTGAAAGCCTTTTCGACTTGCCCAACCCGCCATTGGGCTTGACGGGCGGCTACAATGATGTCGGAAGTTGTGCGCGGGGCTTCGTCAGCGCGGCGTGTGGCGGAAATGCAGTTTGAACGGGGTATTATAATGAACATCGACAATCATTGCAGCGATCTCTATCGCCAGCGCGACTGGAAGGCCTTGCACGGCGCGCTCGACAACGCTTCCCCAGGCCGCGATTCAGACGAACGCAGGCAAATCGGTTTCTGGCGCGCGAACGCGCTATCGGCCGAAGGCCGGCATGACGAGGCCATAGATGCGCTACGCGCGATCGGATCCGATTGTCGATGCCGGACGAGAGTTTCCAAGAATATCGCGGAGAATCTGCGCCGCCTGGGCCGCGATATGGAAGCAATCGAGGAATTGAAGAACGCGCCTCTTGCCGAAGAATGGGATTGCTTTCGCGCGCTCGTCCTTGATGCGAAATATGTGCTCGCTCACCTCTTGGCGAGCAACGGTCTGGAAGTGTACAAGGCGATCCTCGACGATATTCCCGATGGCTATATACACATCACCGATCGCGGACACAGAATCTCGAAATCCGATTTGGTGGATCTGATCTCCGGCAAGAAGAAAAGTTCGATCTGAGCTTCCCGCCGGCCCATTGAGGCGACCATGGCATTGCGCGATGAATTTTCGAAGCTCTATCGCAAGCGCGACTGGCCCGCCTTGCATAGCGCTCTCGATGCCGCGGCGCCTTATGACGCAGAGGAGCGCTGCTGCGTCGCCTATTGGCGCGCGACGGCGCTGGAGGCGGAAGACCGCTGTCTAGAGGCAATCGACGTCCTGACTGCAAATCGAGATGACTTTTCATGCAAAACAATGGTTCACGCGGATATCGCAGAAAATCTGCGACGGCTCGGAAGGGATTTGGAGGCGATCGACGAATTAAGCAAAGCGCCGATGGATGAGGAAATGGAGCGTTATCGGGCGCTCGTCGTGGACGCCAAATATCTTCTTGCGCATCTCTTGGCGACGAATGGACTCGACGTTGAACCGTCGCTTCTCGACGAAATCCCGGAGAACTACATACACATAACATCGCGCGGCAAGAGGATCACGAAGGCCGATTTGCTGGCGATGATTCCCGGGAAAAGTCCGGGCTGCGGATGCCTGCAAGCGAGATGACTTCTGAGGCGACTAAGATGCGGCGGCAATTTCTATGATGGGTTAAGCAAGCGTCTCAGTACATAGCGCGGCGTGTGGCGGAAATGCAGTTTGAACGGGTGTTATGATGAACATCGACGATCATTGCATCGAACTCTTTCGCCAGCGGGACTGGAAGGCTTTGCATGGCCTGCTCGACAGCGCCTCGCCTGGCCGCGATCCCGACGAGCGAAGCAAGATCGGGCGCTGGCGCGCGAGCGCGCTTTCCGCCGAAGGCCGGCATGAGGAAGCCATCGACACGCTGCGCGGCATCCAATCCGATTGTCGATGCCGGGCGACGGTATCGAAGCATATCGCGGAGAATCTGCGCAGGTTGGGCCGCGATATGGAAGCGATCGAGGAACTCAAGAACGCGCCGCTGGCCGACGAATGGGATAGCTTTCGCGCTCTCGCCCTCGACGCAAAATATGTTCTCGCTCACCTTTTGGCCAGCAACGGTCTGGAAGTCGACAAGGCGATCCTCGACGATATTCCCGACAAATATATTCACATCACCGATCGCGGACAAAGAGTCTCGAAAGCCGATCTGATGGATATCATCTCCGGCAAGAAGAAAAGTTCGATCTAAGCTTCCCGCTTTTGAAGAGCGGCGCGCGAGATCACGCCGCCAATCGCGCCTTCTGGCGCCAGACCGTGCTGCCGCTCGTCGCGCGCGTGCAGAAGAGCTTTCGGGCCTGGCTGCAGCCGGGCTTCGGCGTTTTTCGCCTCGACTATAACGCCGACCGTCTCGAAGCCTTGGCGAGCGAACGCGCAAGCGAATGGAAGCGCGTCGCAACAAGCGCTTCGCTCGAAAGAAGCGATCGTTCATGTTCGCCATTCTCGACGCCATCTTGGAGCGCGGCGATCTCGCGCATCTCGCGCTGTTTCTCTGGGCCTGCGCCGCCACCGCGCAAGCCTATTTCGCCTTGCGCGAATTGAGCGAGGCGACGCGCCGCCTCGACGCCTTCGTGCGCGAACTCGCGCGCTTCAACCGACGCTGCAGGAGCGATTGATGAATAGGAAAAATTTTCTGACGCATTTCGTCGGACGTCAGCGCGCGCGCAACGCGCGCCGGCGCGAAGACCACTCGGCCGTCTTCAAAACCTTCGTCGAATTGCTGGCGCAACTGTGCGCCGAAGCCCCCGCGGCGAGCCAGGCGCCGATCAACGCCGAGGCGGAGAAGAGCTGATGGCGGCAATGCGTATAAAGGGCGCGCCCGAAACAAAGCGCGCCGAACAGCCGCTGCTGCAGGCGAACGAGGCCGGCGCCTTCTCCGGCTACGCCAGCCTCTTCGGCGTCGTCGACTCGGGCGGCGACATGGTGATGGCCGGCGCCTTTGCGCGTTCGCTGATCAAGCGCGGCGCGCAGGGCGTGAAAATGCTGTGGCAGCATCAGGCCGCCGAACCGATCGGGATGTGGACCTCGATCGCCGAAGATTCACGTGGCCTCAAAGTCGAAGGCCGTCTCGATCTCTCGGTGGCGCGGGCGCGCGAGGCGCTGTCGCTGATGCGCAAGGGGGCGATCGACGGCCTCTCCATCGGCTTTCGCACGCAGCGCGCCACCACCGAAAAATCGAGCGGCGTGCGGCGACTTCACGAGATCGATCTGTGGGAGATTTCCATCGTCACTTTTCCGATGCTGCCGCAGGCGCGCATCGGGAAGGTGAAGCAAAGCGGCGGCGCCGAGCGCATCGAGGCGCTTGGCGCGAAGCTAGCACGCTTAAGAGCGCAGCGCGCCGCGCTTGATTTCGCGCGGGCGTTGCGGCGCGTATCCGAAAACGCCTGAACGAGCGCATCGATCCGCGCTCTCACCGTCGGGCGCAATCGACTCTTTCCAAGACGGATTTTCCCGGCGTGCGACTTCTTCCCGGCGACAAAAGTCGCGCGGGATCTTTTTTCGCGCCGGCGCCAAGCATGAGGCTCTACCTATGTCAGCAATCGAAACGAAATCCGCCGGCGACGACATTCTCGCCGATCTCAATCGCGCCTTCGGCGCCTTCAAGGAAACCAATGACGAGCGTCTGACGCAGCTCGAAAGCCGTCTCGGCGCCGATGTCGTGACCGAGGAGAAACTCGCGCGCATCGACCAGGCGCTCGACGACACCAAGAGCCGGCTCGATCGCCTGGCGCTCGACATGTCGCGCCCGCGCATCGGCGGCAAACCCGTCGACGACGTGAGCGGCCGCGAGCACAAAAGCGCCTTCAATCATTACATGCGCTCGGGCGAAGCGAGCGGCCTCAAGGCGCTCGAAGCCAAGGCGCTGTCGCGCGGCTCCGGTCCCGACGGCGGCTATCTCGTGCCGCTGCCCACCGAACGCGAAGTGCTGCGCAGACTGGCGAAGCTGTCGCCGATCCGCGCCATTTCCGGCGTGCGAGAAATCTCCGGCGCCTCGCTGCGCCGCGCCTTCTCGACGACCGGACCCGCGGCCGGATGGGTCGCTGAAGCCGATCCACGCCCGCAGACCAATAATCAGCAGCTTGCCGACATGACCTTCCCCGCGATGGAGCTTTACGCCATGCCGGCGGCGACTCAGGCGCTGCTCGATGACTCCGTCGTCGACATCGAACAATGGATCGCCGAGGAAGTGCAGACCGCCTTCGCCGAACAGGAAGGCGCGGCCTTCGTCAATGGCGACGGCGTCAACAAGCCCAAGGGGTTTCTCTCCTATACGACGGTCGATGACGCGAGCTGGAGCTGGGGCAACATCGGCTATGGCGACCGGCGCCGCCGGCGCCTTCGCCGCGTCGAACCCCTCCGACGCGCTCATCAATCTCGTCTATGCGCTGCGGGCCGGCTTTCGCCAGAACGCCAAATTCGTGATGGGGCGGCGCGCGCAATCGCTGGTGCGCCAGTTCAAGACGACGACCGGCGACTATATCTGGGCGCCGCCCGCGACCGCCGACGGCGCCGCCTCGCTGATGAATTTCCCGGTCGTCGAGGCCGAGGACATGCCCGATCCTGCCGCGAATTCGCTCTCTATCGCCTTCGGCGATTTCGAGCGCGGCTATGTGGTGGTGGACCGCGTCGGCATTCGCGTGCTGCGCGATCCTTATTCCGCCAAGCCCTATGTGCTGTTCTATACGACGAAGCGGGTCGGCGGCGGCGTGCAGAATTTCGAGGCGATCAAGCTGTTGAAATTCGCCGCGTCGTAAGGCGGCGGCGATCTGTCGACGGCCGCGGCGAACGTCGCGGCCTTTCTCTCTTCACAATGCAGGACGCCCGATGCGACCGATGCTGATCGGCGCGCCGGCGATCGAGCCCGTCTCGCTCGCCGACGCCAAATCATGGCTGCGCGAAGACGGCGCCGACGAGGACGAACTCATCCAGGCGCTCATCGTCGCCGCGCGGATGACGCTCGAAGCCTATACGCGGCGATTCTTCATCACGCAAAGCTGGCGACTCGTTTTCGACTGCTGGCCGGATGAGGTCGCTTCGCGCGCGGCGCTCTACATCCCCTTCGCGCCTTTCGAGGCGGCGACGGCGATCCGCGTTTTCGATGCAAATGATGCCGCACAGACGCTTGATGCAGCGAGCTATCGCGCGGCGGCGTCGAGCGATGGCGGCCGCATCGTATTCTCGTCAGCGCCGCCGGCGCCGGGAAGCAAGACGGATGGAATCGAAATCGACTTCGATGTCGGTTATGGCGCGCTTGCGAGCAACGTTCCGCAGCCGCTGCGTCACGCGATCCTCGTCCTCGTCGCGCATTGGCGCGAACATCGCGGCGATGACGGCGACGACGTCTTGCCGAATGCGGTCGCGCAGCTCGCCAAGCCCTTTCGTCGCGAGCGGCTGCTGTGAGCGTCTTCCCGCGGATCGGCGTCTTGCGCCATCGGGTGACGCTGGAGGCGCCGATCGACGCGCCCGACGGCGCCGGCGGCTTCTTGCGCAGCTTTGCGCCACTCGCCGATCTTTGGGCGCGGGTTGCGCCGGGAGGCGCCCGCGAGGATTTCGTCGAGCAGCGCACGGAGCAGGCGACGAGCCATGTCGTGACGATCCGTTGGCGCGACAAAGTCGCAAAAGACATGCGCTTCGTCTTTCGCGGCCGCAAGCTTCGCATTCAGTCCATTGTCGATCCCGACGAGCGCCGACGCTTTCTGATCTGCCAATGCGAAGAGATTTCTTAAGGGACTCGACATGAGCGCTTCACCGGTCGTCGCGCTGCGTAAGGCGGTCCGGACCTATCTGCTCGCAGATTCGGGCTTCTCCGCCTTGCTAAGCAACAAGCTCTATGATGAGGCGCCGCGTGGCGTCGAGCCGCCCTATGCGCTCTTCGCCGACGCACAATTGCGCGACTGGTCGGCCGATCTCTCGCCCGGCGCCGAGCAATTCTTCACCATCGGCGTCACCTCGACGATGCGCGGATTGAGCGAAGCGCTCGAACTCGCGCAGCGAATCGCCACCCTTCTCAATGAAGCGCCGCTTGCTCTGCAGGATCATCG
The DNA here is from genome assembly GCF_050246715.1 of Methylocystis sp. Classification (NCBI taxonomy): domain Bacteria; kingdom Pseudomonadati; phylum Pseudomonadota; class Alphaproteobacteria; order Hyphomicrobiales; family Methylocystaceae; genus Methylocystis; species Methylocystis sp. Next base: position 20,605 of record NZ_JBFWVN010000033.1, on the reverse strand, counting down.
GCTGATCGATTTGCGCTTCCAATCCATGGAGACGCGCCGCGGCCAGAACGGCCGCTTCGCCACGGTCAATCTGCGCTTTCGCGCGACGACCGAATATCTTTAACGGGGTTCAATGATGGCCGCCCAGAAAGGCAAGGATCTGCTGCTCAAAATCAGCGACGGCGCAAGCTTCGTCACGATCGGCGGACTACGCACGCGCCGCCTCGCGCTCAACGCCGACTCCGTCGATGTGACGGACGCGGAGTCGAGCGGGCGCTGGCGCGAATTGCTCGACGGCGCCGGCGTGAAGCGCGCCAGCGTTTCGGGAACCGGCGTCTTCAAGGACCAAACGTCGGACGCGCTGTTGCGCCAGACTTTTTTCGACGGGCTGCTGCGCGAATGGCAGATCGTCATTCCCGATTTCGGCGTTCTCTCCGGCCTCTTCCAGATCGCCAATCTCGACTACCGCGGCGAATATGCCACAGAAGTCACCTTCGACATTTCGCTTGAATCGGCGGGAGAGTTCGCCTTCGCGGCGCTGTGAATTCCGCGCATCGCAAATGTCATTCCCGACGCGCGAAGCGCGCTCGGGAATCCAGGGGCAAAATCAAACATGCTTGTTGCGACTCTGGATTCCCGGTCAGGCCTTCGGCCTGCCGGGAATGACAATGCCGGATGGCCCTGCCCTTTTTCTATGAGGACGAAATGGCGAATGCAAAACGCGGCGAAATCGACGCGACGCTTGATGGGAAGACCTACACGCTGTGCCTGACGCTCGGCGCGCTTGCCGAACTCGAGAGCGGCTTTGGCGCAAGCGACCTCGTTGCGCTTGCGAGTCGTTTCGAAGAGCGACGGCTGTCCGCGCGCGATATCTTACGCATCATCGGTTGCGGCCTACGCGGCGCCGGGTACGAGATCAGCGACGACGACGTCGCCAGAATGAAAGCTTCGGAGGGTCTTGCAGGCTATGTGCGCATTGCGGCCGACCTCCTCGCCGCGACCTTCGGCGATGCGCCGACGCACGACGCGCCCGCAAACCCTCCGACGCCGCAGGACGCCTGAGGCAGGCGGAAGGAACGGCGCGCGACCCCTCTCATGGCGCGCCCTTTCCCTTCGCCCGCGCCATGGCCTTCGGGCTGGGCGTCCTGCGGCTTGCGCCGCGCGACTTCTGGTCGATGACGCCGCGCGAACTCTTTTACGCGGCCGAGGGCGTTTACGGCAAGGCGCCGGGCGCGCCGTCGCGCGCCGCGCTTGACGAATTGATGCGCCGTTTTCCAGACTCCGCAGGATCGACATGACGACGAGTTTCGACCCCTTCCCGGACCCGTTCAACGAGCCCGGCGCCAATGCGCCGATCGCTGCGCCGGATCTCCGCACGACGAAACTGTTGCTCGATCAGATCAACGTCTCGGCCGCGAATGTCACGAAGACGCTGCAATTGGGATTCGGCTCCGCGTCGGCGAGCGGCCGCAGCTTCAACGACGTGCTCTCGACGATCGCGCAATCCTTGGCGCGCCTGGCGCTGCGCGAGGGAACCAAGGCGCTCGCCCAGGGATTGGTCAGCGGGTTGAGCGGCATATTCTCCGGCGCCTTCAGCGGCGCTGGAAACATCTTGCCCCTCGCGCAAGGCGGCGTGGTCGCGAGCCCGACCTATTTCGCTAATGGCGGCGCGATCGGGCTGATGGGCGAGCGCGGCGCCGAGGCGGTCATGCCGCTCGCCCGCGGCTCGGACGGCAGACTCGGCGTCGTTACGCAAGACGCCGGCGCGCGTCCGGTTTCGGTCACCGTCAACATCACGGCGCAGGATGTCGAAAGCTTTCGCAACTCCGAAGCGCAGATTACTGGCGCGCTGGCGCGGGCCGTCGCGCGCGGCCAGCGCAATCTCTAATTAGGCGCAGCCGGCATGAGCGATTTTCATGAAGTCCGCTTTCCGCTCGACGTCTCCTTGGGCGGGCGCGGCGGACCTGAGCGGCGCACCGAAATCGTCACGCTCGGCTCCAATCGCGAAGCGCGCAACGCCCGCTGGGCCCATTCACGGCGACGCTATGAAGCGGGCTATGGCGTGAAAAGCCTGGCGCAGCTTGCGCAGATCATCGAATTTTTCGAGGAGCGGCGCGGCAGGCTTTACGGCTTTCGCTGGCGCGATCGCGCCGACTGCGCCTCCTGTCCGCCCGGCGCCGCGCCGAGCCCGACGGATCAAATCATAGGAACGGGAGACGGCGCGCGCGCCGCCTTTCAGATCATAAAAACTTATGGGGGCGCGTATTCGCCCTATGCGCGCGACATCATCAAGCCGGCGGCCGGCAGCGTGCGCGTCGCGGTCGGCGGCGTCGAGGCATCGACGCCCGACGTGAGCGTCGACGCCGCGACGGGAATGGTGACTTTTGCGCCAGGCGCCATTCCTTCGGCAGGCGCGATCGTCACCGCCGGCTTTTACTTCGACGTGCCGGCGCGTTTCGACACGGACTTTTTGGAAATCGACATGCAGGCGTTCGAAGCCGGCGCTATTCCCAATATTCCGATCATTGAAATCGTTCCATAGACTGCCGGTCATTGCGCGCGAAGCGAAGCAATCCAGAGTCGCGCCCATGGCTCTGGATTGCTTCCTCGCTGCGCGCCTCGCAATGACGCGGGAGTTCAATCGACAGGAATAGACCTTATGCTGTCGCTCTCTCCTTCGATGCAGGCGAAACTCGATCGGCGCGCCACCACCTTCTGCCAGTGCTGGCGCGTGTCGCGAAACGACGCGACGGTGATGAGCTTTACCGACCATGACCGCGATCTGAGCTTCAATGGCGTCACCTTTCGCGCCAACACGGGGCTCTCTGCATCGCAGATCGAATCGAACGTTGGCTTTGCGCCGGGAACCGGCGAAGCCGCCGGCGCCTTGAGCGACGACAGTCTCACCGAGTCCGATCTTCTGAACGGAATCTACGACGGCGCTTCGGTCGAGACATGGCTCGTCGATTGGACGGATGTCGCCGATCGCGCCCTGTTGGACATTGCGACGATCGGCGAAGTGCGTCGCGGCGAAAACGCGTTTGCTGCAGAGTTGCGGTCCAGCGCGCATGTCTTCGATCAGCAGCAGGGCCGCGCCTTTCAACGCAATTGCTCTGCCGATCTCGGCGATGTGCGCTGTACCTTCAACGTCATGGCGTCCGGCTTTCACGCGACGGGCGTCGTCGCCGCATTCGCTGGCGGCGTGATTGACATCGATCTATCGCAAAATTTCGACAGCGGCTTTTTCGCGGGCGGCGTTTTGAACTTCGCCAGCGGCGCCAATCAAGACGCGCGCTTCACGGTCAAGTCGCATCGTCAGGATGATTTTCGCGCGACCGTCGCTCTCTGGACAACGCCCGGAGGCGCCATCGTCGCAGGCGACGAAGTTCAAATGACCGCCGGATGCGACAAGTCGCCGACGACGTGTCTCCTGAAGTTCAACAATATCGTCAATTTTCGTGGCTTTCCACATATGCCCGGCAATGATCGGGTCATCGCCTATCCGAGTTCGCTCGCGCCGGCGATGGACGGCGGGAGTTTTTTCCGATGACTCGCGCCGATATCGTCGCGGCGGCGCGAAGCTGGATCGGCACGCCCTATGCGCATCAGGCGTCGCTCATCCATGTCGGCTGCGATTGTCTCGGACTCGTGCGCGGCGTCTGGCGCGACCTCATCGGCGAAGAGCCGGAGGCGGCGCCGCCGTATACGCCGGATTGGGCGGAGGCCTCTCGCGCCGAGACCTTGTTTGACGCCGTGAAGCGGCATTTCAACTTGGTCCGCTTAAGCGATTTTCGCGAGGGCGATATTCTCCTGTTTCGCTTTCGCGACCATCTGCCGGCGAAACATCTCGGCGTCGCGACATCGGCGAAGCATATGATTCATGCGCATGCCGGCGCCTGTGTCGCCGAGGTCGCGATCGGCGCGCATTGGCGCAAGAAGCTCGCCACCGCCTTCGCCTTTCGAGGCGTCGCCGATTGAAGAAGCTGCACGTCTGTCGTTCCCGGCGCGCGCGACGCGCGCGATCGGGAACCCAGAACATATCCTAAGATTCGTGAAGCTGCTCTGGTTTCCCGATCAGGCCTTCGGCCTGTCGGGAATGACAGTTCGGATTCTGTGCGAGACCCTGATGGCCACACTTGTTCTGCAGACCATCGGCTCGGTCGCCGGCGGCGCGATCGACGGACCTGTCGGCTCCACGATCGGCCGGCTCCTCGGCGGATTGGGCGGCTCCTACATCGACTCGGCGCTGCAACCGCACGCTTCGCCGCGCTATTCGATCGGTCCGCGGCTCAAATCGATGGACGGAATCACGTCCACTGAAGGCGCCGGCGTGCCGCGCATCTATGGACGGGCGCGTATCGGCGGCCAAATGATCTGGGCGACGCGTTTCCTCGAACGCGTCAACGTCTCCTTTGGCCAAGCGCAGCGGCAGGGCAAAGGCGGCGGCGGGCTGACGGTTCAATTTACCTATTCCTACTTCGCGAATTTCGCGATCGGCCTGTGCGAAGGGCCGATCGCCTTCGTGCGACGCATCTGGGCCGATGGCTCCGAGCTCGATATGACGACGCTGCCGATCCGCATCTATACGGGAACCGAAGATCAAGAGCCCGATCCGCTGATCGCGGCAAAGGAAGGAGCGGAAAACGCGCCGGCCTATCGCGGACTGGCCTATATCGTTTTTGACGATCTGCCGCTTGCGGCTTTCGGCAATCGCATTCCGCAATTCACTTTCGAAGTGGTGAAGCCCGTCGACGGCATCGGCGCGTTAATCCGAGCCGTCGACCTCATTCCAGGCACGTCCGAGGCGGGCTACAATCCATCCCTCAAACTCAATTTCTATTCGCCTGGCGCCACCGCCGCGGAAAATCGCCATCAGCTGACGGCGGCGACAGACTGGGCCGCGTCGATCGACGCGTTGCAGGCGCTCTGTCCCAATCTCGAAAGCGTCGCGCTGGTCGTCGCCTGGTTCGGCGACGATCTTCGCGCCGAACATTACACGATCGCGCCGCGAATTGACTCGCTCTTCAAAACCATCGGTCAGTTCAACTTTCTTCTTGGCGCCTTCTGGCCGCCAGATTGGTCCGTCGCCGGACTGGTTCGCTCAACCGCGCGCCTTGTTTCACAAATCGACGGACGCTCCGCCTATGGCGGCACGCCGAGCGACGCGTCGGTTATCGCGGCGATCGCGGACCTCAAAGCGCGCGGTCTTGCGGTGACGTTCTATCCTTTCGTGATGATGGATGTACCACCGGGGAATGCGCTGCCCGATCCCTATACGGGCGCGATCGGACAGCTGGTGTTTCCTTGGCGGGGACGCATCACTTGCGATCCGGCGCCCGGACGGCCCGGTTCGCCCGACGCGAGCGCCGCAGCGGCGGCGCAGCTCGACGCCTTCTTTTCGCGCTATCGTAATTTTATTCTGCATTGCGCCAATCTTTGCGTCGCGGCTGGCGGCGTCGACGCCTTCCTCATCGGCTCAGAGCTGATCGGCCTGAACCGCGTGCGTTCCGCGCCGGGCGAATACCCCGCCGTCGCGGCGCTGACGGCGCTCGCTGCAGAAGCGAAATCAATCCTCGGCGCGCAAACCAAAATCTCCTATTCCGCAGACTGGACCGAATATGGCGCGCATGTTCCTGCAAGCGGCGAAGTGCGCTTTCCGCTCGATCCGCTGTGGGCGTCATGCAGCGTGGATTTCGTCGGAATCGACGTCTATTGGCCGCTTTCCGACTGGCGCGACGGCGACGCTCATCTCGATGCAGAGGAAGCGGCAAGCATTAGCGATCTCGCTTATCTCACATCGCGCGTCGCCTCGGGCGAAGGCTATGACTGGTATTACGCCGACGCCAATGCGCGCGCGATGCAGGTCCGCACGCCGATCAGCGACGGACTGGGCAAGCCTTGGGCGTTCCGTCAAAAGGACATTCTGTCATGGTGGTCGCAGCCGCATTATGAGCGGGTCGGCGGCGCCGAGCTTGGCACGCCGACGGCGTGGGCGCCGCAATCAAAGCCGATCTGGATCGTCGAGACCGGATGCCCCGCCGTCGACCGCGGCGCCAATGCGCCGAATGTTTTCCCGGACTCGCGATCGAGCGAAGGCGGGCTCCCTTATTTCTCGCGCAACGGCCGCGACGATCTCATGCAGGCGCGATTCATCGAGGCGATGATCGCGCATTTCGATCCGTCCTCTCCTGGCGCCGCGTCGCGCAATCCGACGTCGAGCGTCTATGCCGGTCCGATGGTCGACCCTTCGCGGCTGCATATCTGGTGCTGGGACGCCCGTCCTTTCCCCGCGTTTCCGACGCAGAGCGACGCATGGAGCGACTCCGCCAATTGGGAGACCGGCCATTGGCTCAACGGGCGCCTCGAAGGCGCGCCGCTCGATCGCCTGCTGCCGACGCTCGCCGCTGCGATTTCTGCGCCCGAAGGCGCGGCGCAGCGTCCGAACATCGGCGGCTTCGTCGACGGCTATGTGCTGGAGCGGCCGATGTCGCCGCGCGAGGCGATCGATCCGCTTGCCGCGCTCGTTGGCTTTGAAGCGGTGGCGAACGGCGGCGCATTGCGCTTCGTCGAGCGGCGCGGACAGCCAGTCTACGAAATTGGCGAAGACGATCTCGTCGTCGGGAAAACCGCGTCGCTTGTCACGCTGACTCGCGCGCAGGAAAGCGAGTTGCCCCACGAGATTGCGCTCTCCTTTTCCGATTCCGAAAACGATTTTCAGATGTCGGCGCGACAAAGCGATGCGCAGGCGGCGGTGATGACGCACCGCGCCAATGCGCAGGCGCTTGCCGAAAGCTGGCTCCAGGATTTGTGGATCGGACGCGAGACCGCGGAATTTACGGTACGGCAGGGCCTCATCGCCTTGCAGCCCGGCGATCTCGTCGGGCTCGGCGCGGCGGGCGGAAACCGGCTGTTTCAAATCCAGCGCATCGCCGACGGCGCCGCGCGGCGGATCAGCGCCCGTGCGGCGGATGCTTCCGTTTACTATGCGGCCGCCCCGCTGCTTCGACGCGCCAATGTCGTTTCGCCAAAGATCGTCGGCCCCGCGCGGGTGGAGATTCTCGATCTGGCGCTCGCGCGCAAAGAGGAGGCGCTCTCCTATGTGGCGGCCTTCGCCGATCCGTGGCCGGGCCCGCTTGCAATTTGGAGAAGCGCATCTAGCTTCGACGGCGGCTACGATCAGGTCGCGACAATCGACAAGCGCGCAATCATCGGAGAGACGCTCGATGTCTTGAAGGCCGGTCCTGTCGGACGTTTCGACAAGGGCGCCGCCGTCACCGTCAAAATCGGTGCCGGAGAACTCTCTTCCGTCGCAGATCTCGCGGCGCTCGCCGGACGCACGGCGATGGCGATCCGCGTCGGCGAAGACTGGGAGATCTTCGCTTTCGCGCAGGCCGAACTCGTCGGCGACAAGACCTATCGCTTGTCGCGGCTCATTCGCGGCCTCGGCGGCGAAGAACATCTCGCGACGCGCGATGCGCCGGCCGGTTCGACCGTCGTGCTGCTCAATGACGCAATCGCGCCACTGGCGCGCAAAGTCTCCGAGATCGGCGCGCAGATCGCCTATCGCATTGGTCCCGTCGACCGCGATTATGCCGAGCCGATCTTCGTTCAGCCGACGGTCGCCGCCACCAACAAAGCTTTGCGTCCCTACCCGCCGACTAAAGCGCGCGCGAGGCGCACGCCGGCTGGCGTGGTCATCGACTTCACGCGGCGCGGAAGACTCGACTCCGATGCCTGGGAGGCGTTTGACATTCCGCTCGGCGAAGAAAGCGAATCCTACGGAGCCGACATCGCGCTGCCAGCAAGCGGAAAGCGGACGCTGACCGCCGCCATGCCGTCGCTTCTTTATCCCGCCGCTGACGAACTCGCCGATTTTGGCGCGCCGCAGAGCGAACTGACACTCTCGCTTTATCAGATGAGCGCGACGGTCCAGCGCGGCTTTCCGCTGACGACGACTCTCGCCATCCAATAGGCCAAACGATGACGCAGACCACGCATCTTGCGCTGCCCTTCCTCGACGCGGCGCAAGCGCAAAAGCACGTCACCCATAATGAAGCTCTGACGCTGATCGATGCGCTGACGCAGCTTGCGATCTCGTCCAGAAATGTGATGTCGCCGCCAGTGACTCCGGCGGAAGGCGATCGTCTGCTCGTCGGCGCCGGCGCCACGGGCGACTTCGCCGGCAAGACCAATCAAGTCGCAACGTTTCTTGCAGGCGGCTGGAGTTTTCTTGCGCCGCAGGCCGGATGGCGGGCCTATATCGAAGCGGAACAGCTGTTGTTGCTCTATGACGGCGCCGCATGGATCGACTGCGGCCTGTCTTTGCGCCAGCTGCAGAATCTTTCCTTGCTTGGCGTCGGCGCGACCGCCGACGGCGCCAATCCGCTGCTCGCAAAACTCAATGCGACGCTTTTTACCGCCAAGGGCGTCAGCGAAGGCGGCTCCGGCGATCTTCGTTTCGCGCTCAACAAGGAGAACGCAGCGAAAACGGTCTCGCAACTTTATCAGTCAAACTATTCCGGACGCGCCGAGACCGGGCTGACCGGCGACGACGACTTTCACGTCAAGGTGTCGCCGGACGGCGCGACCTGGAAGGAAGCGGTCGTCGTCGACAAGACGACCGGGCAGCCAAAATTTCCTCAAGGCGTCGGCGATGGCGCGCCGTTTTCGTTTCGCAACCGGCTTCGCAATGCGAGCTTTGCGATCAATCAGCGAGCCGTTTCCGGAACGGTGACGCTGGCGGCGGGCGCCTACGGCCATGACGGCGTCAAGGCCGGCGCGAGCGGATGCACCTATACGTTTGCCGCGAGCGGCATCGAAACGACGATCACGATCTCTGCCGGCTCGCTGATCATGCCGATCGAGGCAGGCATGATTGAGGGCGGCGTCTACACGCTCTCGCAGGCCGGGACGGCGCAGGCGCGCGTCTGGCAGGGAACAGGTTATACGGGCTCGGGAACATACGCCGCGTGTCCGCTTCAGACGAGCGGTCTGACGGCGAACGCGCAGACCAACGTCGAGTTCTCCACGGGGACGATCCTGCGCCCGCAGTTCGAGAAGGGCGCCTTCGCGACCAGCTTCGCGCGCAGGCCGCGGACGATAGAGCGCCTGCTGTGCATGCGTTACTTTCAAACAAGCTATGCCGACGGCGTCGCGCCGGGAACGGCGGGCGCGGCGTTTGGCATAAGCCAGTTTTTCCCCGCCTCGCCCGATTGGCTAACTCTTGTGGCGCTGCTCTACCCGGTTCCGATGGCGGCGACGCCGACCATTACGCCATATTCACCAAACTCCGGCGCATCCGGCAAGGCATACGCAAACAATGTAGGCGCCGATTATGCTGTCTATGCCTCGGCCGGCAATGACAAAGGCGCGACAATCACGGTGCTTGGAGGCACCGGCCTGGGGGCAGGTCAGGGCTGGCGATTGAATTTGACACTGTCGGCGGAGATTTGATCTCGTGACCTACACGCTTCTTTCCACTCCTGGGGGGCTGCTCGTCAGTCGTGACGCTGACGGCGCGATCATCCCCGCCGATCCGGCGAACGCCGATCGTCGCGCTTATGAGCAATGGGTCGCCAATGGCAATGCGCCGACGCGGTCCCCTACGCCGACGCTTGACGAGATGAAGACGCAAAAGCTCGCCGCGCTCGCCGATCGCCGATGGCGGGCGGAAGGCGCCGGCGTGACGGTCGGCGACATTCGCATGCAGACGACGCGCGGCGCATGGACGCCGCTCGCGCGCCTCTATCAGCGCGCGCTTTCCAATCCGACATTTTCTTGTCCGGCCTGGAAGCTCGGCGACGGATTATTCATCGCTATCGACAATGCGACGCTGATCGCAATGGGCGACGCGGTCGAGGCTCATGTGCAGGCGTGCTTTCTGCGCGAGAAGGAAATCAGCGCGCTCATCGCCGCCGCGGCCGACGCGGCTGCGCTCGCGGCGATCGACATAGAGTCGGGCTGGCCGGCGTAGAGGCCCCCTTCACGAAAGAAAAAGCCGCGGCGATCTTTTTCGGCTCGCGATTGAGCCGTGACGAGCGCCGCGACCGCCAACTCGCGCACGCGACGACCGCGCGCCTTAACAACCAACCCATTCGACCAAATTGGAAGGAGTCGGCTCATGGCCTTCGCCGTGAAGAATCATGTCCTGCATCTAGACGACAAGCCGGTCGCGCAAAAGCCGACGCCCAACGTCAGCGGCGTTCTCAAGCCCTCGCTGCTAATTATGCATTACACCGCCTCTCAGTCGGCGAAAGGCGCGATCTCCTGGCTGTGCAATCCGCATGCAAAGGCCTCCGCACATCTCGTCGTCGATCTCGATGGAACGGCGACGCAGCTTGCGCCTTTCAATCGCGTCGCGTGGCACGCAGGAAAAAGCGTTTGGAAGCGGCGCGCAAACTGCAACTCTTTTTCGATCGGCATTGAGCTCACCAATCCCGGTCCGTTGACGAAGCTCGCCAACGGCAAATTCGCCGACTGCAATGGAAGAAGCGTACCGGCGAGCCAGGTGGCGATGCTCGCGCACAAATTGGACAAGGGCGCGCAGAAGCCCTGGATGATCTATCCCGCCGTTCAGATTTCGGCGGCTGTCGATATCGCGAAAGCGATCTGCCAGACCTATGGCATCTCCGAAATCGCCGGTCATGACGACATCGCCTCGACTCGCAAGCGCGATCCCGGCCCCGCCTTCGCCATGGACTCATTCGTCTCGCGAGTGCTCGGCCGAAAGTGAAACCGCGCCGGCGGCTTCCGGCATCACGAAAGGAAATTCAGCATGCAAGGCTATCGCACATACATTGCGGCCGGACTCGTCGCGCTTTTCGGCGCGCTCGCCTCGACCGACTGGATCGCCGTCCTCAATGATCCCAAGGCCGGCGCCGTCGCCGTCGGATCGGCGGCGCTGATGGCGATCATGCGCAGCATCACCTCGACCCCGCCCGGAACCGCGTGACATGTCGAGGCTGACCGAACTCGGTCTCGTCGTCATCACCGGAGTCGTCCTCTACGGGCTGGGGCGCGCAATGCTCGCGCGCCTCGTCGCCGGCGGCGGGGACAAGGAAAAAGCACGCCGCGACGAATCGGATCTGCACGCCGCGCAGCGGCAGGCGGAAATCATGGTTGAGCGCAGGAGCGTGGAAGATGTTTCGCAAGATCTCGATCTTGGTCGTTTTTAGCATCGCTCTTGCCGCCTGCCGGTCGACGGGCGGCGGCTGTCCGCCGCTCGTCGCCTATTCGCTCAAAGAGCAGAAAATCGCCGCGAAGCAGTTGCGCGCTTTGCCCAAGGACACGCCTCTCGCCGCGATGATCGTCGATTACAAGAAAACGCGAGACGCCTGCCGCGCTTCCGGAAGCTGAGCGTGGCGGGGGCGCGACTATTCATTGCGCATTCATGGCTTTCGGCCGAATATGCGGCCGGGAGAGGCGCATGTCGGCCGCCGGATGTTTTGCAAGACGGGCGTTCGCAGTCGCCGTCCTCGCGGCGACGGCCGCCGCCGTACGTTCAGCGCGCGCCGAAGATCCGCCTCCCGCGCATATGCAATGTTTCACCATGGCGCAGACGCGCGGCAAAATCGAAGCGCATAAGCTCGCCGATCCGTTCCGAAGCATGCGGGAGCTGGCCTTGCGGCTGCAAGGCGAGCCGCTCGGCGCGAAACTGTGCCAATTGGGCGAAGGACTTATCTATGAGATCAGCCTGCTGCGCCGGGACGGCCACATTGTCAAAATTCACGTCGACGCTTTCAGCGGCCGAGTTCGTTCCGGCGCGATAGAGTATTGAATGGTAGACATGCAGGGAGGACGCGTTGCGGCTACTCGTCGTTGAAGACGACAAGGATTTGAACCGCCAGATCGTTCGCGCGCTCGAACAATCAGGCTATGCGGTGGACCGCGCCTTCGACGGCGAGGAAGGCTGGCATCTCGGCGAAACGGAACCGTACGACGCCGTCGTTCTGGACATCGGCTTGCCGAAGAAGGACGGCGTGACCATTCTCGAAGAATGGCGCGCGGCCGGACGCGACATGCCGGTGCTGATCCTGACCGCCCGCGACCGCTGGAGCGACAAGGTGCAAGGCTTCGACGCCGGCGCCGACGATTACGTCGCCAAGCCTTTCCATATGGAGGAAGTGCTGGCGCGCATCCGTGCGCTGCTGCGCCGCGCCACCGGCCATGCCACGAATGAGATTGTCTGCGGCGCAGTCCGACTCGACACGAAAGCCGGCCGCGTCGTCGTCGACGGCGCGCCGGTGAAGCTCACTTCACATGAATACCGGCTGCTCGCCTATCTGATGCATCACAGCGGACGCGTGGTTTCGCGCAGCGAGATCATCGAACATTTATACGATCAGGATTTCGATCGCGACTCCAATACGATCGAAGTCTTCGTCGGCCGGCTGCGCAAGAAGCTCGGCGTCGACCTGATTCAAACCGTGCGTGGACTGGGCTATATGGCGGCGGCGCCGGCAAAGGACGCCGGCGAAAAGCGTTAGGCGCATGCGCGGCCTGGCGATCGGATCCTTTCGCACTATCGCCGCGCGCCTCTTTCTGACGGCGGCGGCGATGAGTCTCGTCGTCCTGCTCGTCGCCAGCATTCTTCTTACCGCCTACTACCGAAGCGAGGCCGAACAAGTCTTCGAGCGGCGCCTCGACGTATATTTGCGCGCCATCGTCGCCGACGTCTCCGAATCCGGCCAGGAGGGACGCACCGGCCCCGGCCAACTCGGCGATCCCCAATTCGAACTGCCGGGTTCGGGCTGGTATTGGCAAATCACCCGGCTCGACGACAAATCGCATGAAATAAAGGCGTCGCGGTCGCTCTTCGCGGGCACGCTGCCGAAACTCTCGGACCTCGGCGTGCCAGCAGAAATCGGCGGGTTTCGTCGTGGCTATGCGCAGGGACCTGACGGGCGACGGTTGCGCATCGTCGAGCGCATCATCGACGTCGGCGACGTCGGCATCTATCTCGTGCAGGTCGCCGGCAGCGGCGAAGAGATGGAGGAGCAGATCGCGCGATTTCGCTTCGCCTTGATCGTCGCCTTCGCCGCGCTCGCCATCGCGCTTGCCATCGGCGCCGCCTTTCAGGTCCGTTTCGGTTTGCGTCCCCTGCGGCAGCTGCAGCGCGAACTCGCATCGATCCGCCGCGGCGAGTGGGATCGCATCATGGGCAAATATCCGAGCGAAGTCGCGCCGCTCGCCGACGAACTCAATCTGCTCATCAGCGCCAATCGCGACATTCTCGAACGCGCCCGCACCCAGGTCGGCAACCTCGCCCATGCGCTGAAGACGCCGCTCTCCGTCATCGTCAACGAGGCCGACTCCGCGCCGGGTCAACTCGCGCAGAAGGTGCAAGAACAGGCGCAGATCATGCGCGACCAGATCTCTTTCTATCTTGATCGAGCCCGCGCCGCCGCGCGCGGCGGCGCGCTCGGCGCGGCGACGCCGGTTGCGCCGTCGATCGACGCCTTGCTGCGCGCCTTCAGCAAAATATACGGCGACAAGGGCGTGATCTTTTCCGGCGGCCCCAATCCGCAGCTGCGCTTTCTAGGCGAACGCCAGGACCTTGAAGAAATGATCGGCAATCTGCTCGACAACGCCGGCAAATGGGCGAAGAGCAGCGTAACGATCGAGGTTTCCGCCGACGGCGGCGACGCGTCGCGGCCGGCGCTACGTTTCACGATCGACGACGACGGGCCAGGACTTGCGCCGCATCTTCGCGCAGCGGCGACGCAACGCGGCCGGCGGCTCGACGAAACCAAGCCTGGTTCAGGTCTCGGCCTGTCGATCGTCGTCGATCTCGCCGCCGCCTATGGCGGCTCGCTGCGCCTCGAAGACAGTCCCCACGGCGGGTTGCGCGCCGAGCTCCGGCTGCCGGGATTTTAACGCGCAAAGCGAATGATCGGCGATCAAGAACCGGCGGCTCCCGCCGCGCTCATTCCTCTTCGAGATCGAAATCAAGAATGGCGATCTGCAGCGTGAAGCTCGAGAGCTTCGGATCGTCGGCCGAGATGACGCCGAGAAATTCGCCATCGGCGTTGAGTTCGACCGAATCGGTCTTACGCCCGCGCGCCGCGATCGACAGGCGGTCATTTTCAAACAGTTTGCGCAAATAGGATTGCAGCGCTTCGCGTCCGACCGGGATTTTCATCTCGAAGGCGAAGGAGCGATCGCCATCCTCGTCGTCGACGGAAATCGAAGCGATCTTGCGTTCGCCGAGATGCGCCGCCGCATCATCGGGATTTTTCGGATCCGCAACGACGCGAATGCCGTCATTGCCGAGCGAGCGGCGCAGAAAGGACTGCAATTTTTGCAACTCGGCCTTATCCAAGCTCGCGCCCTCGTTTGTCAGTTGTTTTCATTCCTCTGCCAAGAGCCTTTGCCATGAGCCTCGCCGCCGGGCAAGAGCGCATGAAAAACCCGACGGCGAAAGCCGTCGGGCTTTTTAGCTGGCCTTTCCGGGGCTTTATTCGCCGGCGGCCTTAAGCCGCTTGTTGCACTCGCTCCAATATTTCGGCCAGGTCATTTTTGAACCGGACCTTTTGAACTCGGCCTTTTTCGCCTTCCATTCGGCGGCGCATTTCTTTTGGCGCGCGCGCATCGCAGCTTTCGTGTCCGCCGCAGGTTTCGGCGCAGGGGCCGCTTCGGTCGCCGGCGTAGGCTCGACGGGCTTCGCTTCAGTCGCTGGCGGCGGCTCGGCGGGCTTGGACTCAGTTGCGGGCTGGGGCGCCGCGGCTGGCGGCGGCGCTTCGGCGGCGGCGGGCGGCGGAGTCTCGGGCTTCGCTTCGGCGGGCTTGGCTTCCGCGGGCGCGGCTTCAGCCGGTTTCTCTTCGGCAGGCTTGGCCTCCTCCGCCAGCCGCGCGCGACACGCTTTCAAGAAGTCCTGCCAGCTCTGTCCGCCGAGCTCATTGGCGGCCTTTGCGGCCTGATATTGCGATCCGCATTCCTTCAACACATTGGCCTGCGCATAGGCCGCCTCCGAACCGGCGACCACGCCGACGGCGAGCGCGAAAAGGCCGGCCGCAGCGTGAGAAACAGCGATCCCCATATAAATCTCCATCGATGGACGGCGCGAACTGAGCCGCAGTGATTGCGAGGGCGCACAAAGCAGGACGCGCGCCATCTGCGTCCGCCGCCGCGACGATAGTCCCAACTTGGTTGTGAACGCAATCCGAACGGGCGATAAAGCCGCGGCTGGGCGTTCTGTGTCCGCCCTTGAAAGGATTTGATCTTGGCGCGGGTCCGGGAACAGCCGGCAAGCTGGCGCGACCTTGAAGTCGTGTCCCATATCGATGGGGTGACGCGTTGCCCATGGCCGGGCGTCGATCCGCTCTATCTCGACTATCACGACAATGAATGGGGACGACCCGAGCGCGACGGCCGGGCGCTTTTCGAAAAGCTGACGCTCGACGGATTTCAGGCCGGCCTTTCCTGGATCACGATTCTGCGCAAGCGCGAAGCTTTTCGCGCCGCCTTCGCCGGGTTCGATCCCGATCAGGTCGCGCGCTTCGATCAAAGGCGGATTGCTGTGCTGATGGGCAATGACGCAATCGTGCGCAATCGTGCAAAAATCGAAGGCGCCGTGCTGTCGGCGCGGGCGTGGCTCGAGATCGAGGCGACGACCGGCTTCTCGAATTATCTGTGGGATTTCGTCGACGGCGGGCCGATCGTCAATCATTGGAGGCGGATGAGCGACGTGCCGACGCAAACGCCTCTATCGGAACGCCTTTCGAAAGACCTTAAGGCGCGTGGCTTCAAATTCTGCGGCCCGACCATCGTCTACGCCTTCATGCAGGCGGTCGGCATGGTCGACGATCATCTGGTGGGCTGCCATCGGCACGCGGGGGGCGACGCTGGCTGACGCAACGCGCTCCCCCTCGATCAAGGGCCGGCGCGTGGCGCGCAGCGAAGCCCCCCGCGCCTGGCAGCGCATGTTGTCGGGGCGCCGGCTCGATCTGCTCGACCCTTCGCCGCTCGACGTGGAGATCGAGGATATCGCCCATGGGCTGGCACGCGTCGCGCGCTGGAACGGCCAGACCGTCGGGCCACACATTTTCTCCGTCGCGCAACATAGCCTGCTCGTCGAGAGGATTGCGAGCGCGCTCAATCCCGCCGTCGCCCGGACCGAGCGGCTCTACATGCTGCTGCATGACGCCCCAGAATATGTGATCGGCGACATGATCTCGCCGTTCAAAGCGGTGATCGGCGACGCCTACAAAGCGGTGGAGCACCGCATCCTCGGCGCGATTCTCGTGCGTTTCTCTCTGCCGCCGGCGCCTTCGCCGACGCTGCGGCGCCTGTGCAAAGAGGCCGACCGGGCCGCCGCTTTTTTCGAGGCGGTGACGCTCGCGGGGTTTACACGGCGCGAAGCCGAGCGCATCTTCGGCCGCCCGGCGATCCCGCCGCAGCCCTTCATGGACGAACTCGCCCCGACTCCCATCGAGGAGACGGAGGCGCGTTTTCTCGCTCGATTTCGGGCAGTCGACGAAAGTTGAAGACGAACGCCGGGGAGCGACATGCCGGATGGGCGCCTATACGTCTGTTCGCTGACCAAGGTGGTCGAGACCGTGCGCGAAACCGGCGCACGCTCGCTTATCACCATTCTAACAGCCGGGGCGTCGCTTGTTCGACCTTGCGAAATCCCGCCAGAGCGCCATTTGCGGATCGCAGTGTCCGATATCGACGCGCCGCGGGAGGGTCACATCCTCCCCGGCGAGGAACATATCGATCGGCTGTTGGCTTTCCTTGAAGAATGGGACCGCTCCGCGCCGCTCGTCATTCACTGTTACGCCGGGGTGAGCCGCTCGCCCGCAGCGGCCTTTGTCGCGGCCTGCGCCTTGACGCCACACCGCAGCGAAATGGAAATCGCGCGCGAACTGCGCCGCGTCTCGCCGACCGCGACCCCGAACCGGCGGCTGGTCGCGATCGCAGACGAACGGCTCGGCCGCGGCGGGCGAATGTCGGCCGCGATCGCCGCGATCGGACGCGGGGCCGACTGCTATGAGGGAGCGCCTTTCGCCCTCGAATTCGCCGACGCGTAGCCGGCCCGCGCCAGAGCTTGCGCCCATTTCGCCGCCTGTCGAAATCGGGCTGACCGCCGCGATCGTCGCCATTCGCGTCGATGAGCCGCTGATTCTGACGACGCGTGCGGATGGGCCTGCCGACGTCGCCGCCCTGCCCTCCGGTCCGTTCGATCCCATCCGGCACCGGACCTTCGAAATCGGACTGCGCGAATGGGTCGCCGAACAAACCGGCGCGCCCCTCGGCTATGTCGAGCAGCTTTATACGTTTGGCGATCGCGGACGGCACGCCCGGGCCGGCGACCGCGACCCGCATGTCGTGTCGGTGGGCTATCTGGCGTTGACCCGCATTGGCCAGGACGCCGATCGGCGCGGCGGCCTCTGGCGCAGCTGGCATGATTTCTTCCCCTGGGAAGACTGGCGGAAAGGCGCCCCGGCGATCATTGAGGAAGCGATCGCTCCCGGACTGGAGAACTGGGTCTCGGAATCGCCGGACGCCGCGTCTTCTTCTGGCCTCTCCCGCAGAATGCGCGTCAATCTTCTCTTTGGCGCCAGAGGCCGGGCGTTCAACGAAGAAAACGTTCTTGAGAGATACGAGCTTCTTTACGAGGCCGGCCTGCTCGAAGAGGCGCTCCGCGACGACCGCGAATCGGCAAAAAAAAGAGCGCCGCTGGCGCCGCTCGGGACGCCGATGCGCCATGATCATCGCCGCATTCTCGCCACAGCTATGGGCAGATTGCGCGCCAAAATGAAATATCGACCGGTGATTTTCGAGTTGATGGCGCCGGAGTTCACGCTGACTGAGCTGCAGCGGACAGTAGAAGCGATCGCAGGACGGCACCTCCACAAGCAAAACTTCCGCCGTCTGGTCGAAACAACCGCCATTGTCGAACCGACCGGCGAAATGTCCTTAAAAACAGGCGGCCGCCCGGCTGCTCTATTTCATTTTCGCCGCAATGTTCTGCAAGAAAGACCGGCGCCAGGGCTTCGCGTCGGCATAAGGGGCTGAATTTCGTCCCTTAAGGCGTTGTTCACCGCGACATGGTGAATGCTTGCTGAAGCGTAAGCCCCCATGCCTAGAGTAGAGGTGCGTCTTGGGCTATTTGTCGCCGCCGCCAATGCCGGCGCCGGTCGTCGTCTACAAGGACGTCGGCGGTCTCGTCAGCGATTATGAGGCGTTCACCGAACGCTATCGCCGCGAAAACCGCGAAGTCAGGCTGCATGAGTGCCGCTCGGCCTGCACGCTGGCGCTCAGCCTGCCGAACGTCTGCGTCTATCCGGACGCAAAGGTCAAATTCCACCAAGCTTACAACGCCATCAACAGAGAGACCGACCTCGGCGTCTCGTCTCGGCTGTTTGCCTCCTACCCCGCCGCCGTGCAGGCCCGCCTCGGCTATCTGACCAGGGAATATCGGGTGTTGACGGGGACCGAGCTGATCGCCCTCGGCATGCGCAACTGTGAAGGCGGCGCGACCATGATCGCCGCCCGCAAACAGCGCACGCCCACGACCCGCGTCGCCAGCGCTCTTTCCGAAGGCCAATCCGCCGCGAGCCTCGCCTCGTTCGGCGATATCGCGCACAAAGTGCAGTCGGCTGTCGCCACCGCGCTTTCGGGGGCGGGCGATCAGACCGCGTCGATTCGCGTCGCCGTCGCCGACCGCCAGCCGATCTCCGGCATCCCGGGCGAGCAAGAGCAGACGAACCAGCTTCCCGACTCGCCGCCGCTGCCGCCTCGCCGGCCGACGCCGGAAGATTTCGCGGCGCTGGACTCGGCGCCACTGTCGCCCGCCTATCTGCAACTCATCAGCGGGGCGCAGCCGATCCTGGGACAGCAGTTTGTGCGCACAGTGGCGTCGAACTGAACCACGGCGAAGCTTGAGCAATTTTTCGCCACGATGTTCCCCTAGCGTCGGAACCGGTGGGGAATCAGGGCGGTAACGACCGTCTAAGGGGCAACGCGCTCTAACTGCGCATTCTGCAATGGATTTTTCGCCATCCTCGCGCCGTCCGGCGCAGTGAGCTCCCTTTGGCCGGCTGGTCTAAAGGAAAGTTGGTTTTCTGAGGCGACGTCGGTCAAGACGCGCTTCAAGCGAGACGAGGAAGCGACCCATTGACGACGCCTCGCTCTAGCGCGCGCCTGAATTTCGTTCCGCTTTCGAAAGCGCTTATTTCGAAATCGCTTGGCCTCTTCGTCCTTTGCCTGGCGACGCTCGCGCCGAAGATGACGGAAACAGCCGTCGCCAATGGCGACACCAGGACAATTAATCTTTACCACGCCCATACGCATGAATCGATTTCGGCGACCTATCTCGTCAACGGGCAATATGACGTCAATGTCCTCCAGCAATTGAACTGGTTCCTGCGCGACTGGCGCCGCGACGAGCCAACCAATATGGACCCGCGCCTGTTCGACGTCGTATGGGAAGCCTATCGCAGCGCCGGCGCCGGCGATGAGGTTGTGCATGTCGTCTCCGCCTATCGTTCGCCCGAGACCAACGCCATGCTGCGCGCCCGCTCGCGCGCCGTCGCAAAATATTCCCAGCATATGCTCGGCAAGGCGATGGACACCACCATGCCGGGCATGCCGATGTCGCAAGTCCGCGAGATTGGGATGCGCATGCAGCGCGGCGGCGTCGGCTATTATCCGACGGCGGGCACGCCTTTCGTCCATCTCGACGTCGGCAATGTGCGCCACTGGCCGCGCATGAGCTATGACGAGCTGGCGCGGCTGTTCCCAGACGGGAAGACCGTGCATTTGCCGACCAACAACCAGCCGCTAGCGCGCTATGAAGAAGCGCGCGCGGAGATCGAAGCCCGCAGCGACGGGGCCTATGTCGTCGCGACGCCGCGGCGCACATTCGGCGGGTTCTTCGCCAGTTTGTTTGGCCGCGGAGGCGGCGCCGAGGAAGACGACTCGGAAGTCACGGCGCCTGCGCCAAGCACGCGCAAACAATGGGCGTCGCTCGCGCCACGGACCGCTCGCGGAAGGCGCGGAGGCGAAGCCGAAGAAGAAGGCGGCGCTTCCGACAGCGCCAGCGACAATCGCTATCGGTCGCAAGAGATCGCGCGCGCCGAGGCCGATCTGCCGCGGGGCGAAACCGCTCTCTCGGCGCCGGGCGCGGAGCCACTCGAGCAGGAAGCGTTCCGAGCGGCGAAGCCTAGCGTTCGGGCGCCGCTGCCGCCGCAACGTCCGGCGTCGCTCGCGGCCTTCACGGACAATGAGATGGCCTATGACAGGTCCGCCACTCTCGCCGCGATGCATGGCTCACGCAAGCTGCGAAGCGCGGTCGAATATCAGGAAAGCGACGGCGCCGACGCCGGTTCGAACGGCGCCTCGGCAGGCGATGCGGCGCTGCGTCGGCGCGGAAAGACGGCGGCGCCCCTGCCCCCGGCTCGACCGGCGACCTTCGACGCTAAGGCGACCAGCGCGATCGCGCGGCTCGTCGACTCGCCTAAAACTGAAGCAAGAAAGTCAAATTCGAAGGCGCGGCGGGATTCACTCGCCTATGCGCCCGAACCGAGGGATGCGTCTGACCGCGGCGAAGAGAACGCGCCAGGCGACGTCTCCAACCAAAGAGCGAAAGCCTCGCTTATCGCCCCGACAGGGCTCCGATCCG
>NZ_JBFWVN010000032.1:0-37868 GCF_050246715.1 Methylocystis sp. | reverse complement strand
GATGGAAGTCGCCTTTTCGAGTTCCAAACCGGGTCACCCCGGGATGAAGGACCTCTCTAACGGGGAGAGCTGAGACCTTTCTAACGGGGTTCTACATCCAAGATTCGCATAATGTGGATTATGGAACTAAAACAATATGTTGCGAAGATTTTGCACAAGCTAAATATCCTGCGCTCCGCCACCCGCCGCGAGGCTGTGGACTGGGACCGCGGGGCAACGGCCTCGGGAATCGCGCCGCACAGCCAGTTAGATCAGGGGCGCACTTTCCCTGCAATCGGAAAACAGCCTCGGCATCGGCGCGAGTCGCGCGGCTAGATGCTCGATGGACAGCGCCTGCAAACCATGGCGTCATTCGGCCGCAGCCTGCGCTCGGGCTGCCGACCATGCGAGGCGTGAATGGATGATGATCGTCTCGCGCATCAGTCCTTGACAGTCATAAGGCGTCGAATTCCCTACGTATCACGCCGAACCGTGAAGACGAAGGCTTGCAAATCTCCTGGCGGCAGTGTGCAGAGCGACCCAATCTTATGTTGGCGCCCAACCCAGCATTCGGGCCACGCCCCTCGGAAAGTTGACGTTGGCGTGAGAATCGAACCCGAGTTCGCATAGCGCAGCGATGATCCGCTCGGGCCGTTCGTCTTCGATGCAGAAGCTCTCCTGCATTCTCTCGCCGATTTGGATGCGAACAAGCTCCGCGAGGCACCCGCGATAGCTGAATTGGCGGCGCGCCTTGGTGAGTTGGACCGCTCGGAACGACGGCTCTCGATCGATAACATCGGTCAAGAACTCGTTCAGCGAATACTGCTGGCGCTTGGCCGCCGGCAACCGCGCGCCCAATGACAAAAAGCCCGCTCGCAGCAGCTCGGCAGAGAGTGGAAAGACGCCTTTGAACGACGGACTCCAGCGTTCAAGACCATTGGCGTCGACTTCTTTCAGTTGTTTTATTTCAAGTGCGCCGCCCCGAATTTTCGCGCTATGCGGCGTTGCGAAATTCAATAAATATATTTCTTCGCTTTCTCTGGGCGCAGTTTGGAGCGACAGGCCGATCCTGGCTTCAAGCGGCGCGAGATTTTGGCCAAAGGTTCGCCACTCCCACCGAGGCAGCGTCTTCGTGTTAGCGTCGATCACGAGCGCTCCCCTCAAGCCCGCTTGCACCGATGACGATCAAAATCCATCTGTTGATGCAGAATGCGGACAATGTCGACGCCGTCGGTCGCCGGTCGATAGAACAGCACATGTGAGCTGCGGGGATATTTGCGATAGCCAGCGCGCACCGCGGCTTTGGGGTTTCGGAATTTGATCGTGCAATGGATAGCTCGCATCCTGCAAGTTCCAACTGACGCGCTGACGATCGCGACTGTTCGTGAGAAGCTTCGGGCGCTCTGTAAGAAGTACCCTAATTACTGACCCTCGAGACGTCCCCTTTAAGTAAGACGGAGGCGCGGCCATGGCGGCGATGAGTCCCGAAAAGATCATCCTTGAGACGTCGGCGGCGGATTTTCGACTTCCCGCCACGGACGGCCGAACCTACTCGCTCGACGATATCGCCGGCGAAAATGGAACAGTGATCGTCTTCATCTGCAATCACTGCCCTTACGTCAAAGCCGTGATCGACCGGCTTGTCGGCGACGCCAGCGTGCTCATGAAAGAAGGGATCGGTTTTGCGGCCATCTGCGCGAACGACGCCGAGACTTATCCCGAGGACTCTTTCGACAAGATGAAGGAATTCGCGAAGACGCACGATTTCCCCTTCCCCTATCTTCATGACGAAGCACAATCCGTCGCGCGAGCCTATTGCGCGGTCTGCACGCCTGATTACTTTGGCTACGATCGAGATCGCAAACTCAAATATCGAGGCCATCTCGACGTGGGACGCACCTCTCCGCCTCCGGCCGGAGCGAGGCGAAAACTCGTCGAGGCGATGCGCGCCATCGCCGCCACGGGAGTGGCCCCGCCCGACCAAATTCCCTCGATCGGCTGTTCGATTAAATGGAAATCGCCGCTCGGCTGAGCGCGCCAAGCAGATTGAGATAGCGCCTGCCCTAAACAGGCGGCGAAATAGCGCCGAGCGGTGGGCGCAATTTGAGCACGGGCGCAACATGACCCTCCTCGTTGTATGAGGGCGATCCATGCAAGCACCTGCTCCTGTTGAGCAAGGCGCTGTTCGGATTTGTGGGCGCGTCATGGCGCCTTTGGCCACAACCCAAATTCGTCCGAGCCGATTCGTTCCTGTTCGAACGCCTTTTCAACGTCGTGCAGTTTTGTGATACTTGCCACAACCCGCACAACCTCCGTATCGTCAAGCGGAGGACGACATCGCATGCGGTTCCAGGCGAGCAATAATTCAAGCGCGACGTCGGGGTCGACATTGTGCCAGAGCAAATGGCCGGTCAGCGAGGCAATCGTCGAGTTGCGTTGACCCTCCGCCACCCCTTCTTTCACGAGATGCCGCCAATCGGAAAGCGAACGTCCGACGCGCAGCCCCTGAATTGGCGCGATCAGCCAGGGCGACAGAGGCGCCAGCGCGATCTCGTCGGGGTTGCGTCCCGGAGCCCATTCGTAAAAAGCGCCGCTCGGGTGAATGGACGGCGGGGCGACGATGTAACCGCCGTCGCCCCGCAAATCGATTCCCTGCGCCAAGCCAGCGCGATTCCTGACGAGGCCGCCCGGGTGAGCGAAATACAGGTGACGGCCGCCGCCGCCAGTTGTCGCTTCCACCGTCGCGGGAACCGGACCATATCTGCGCTCCAATCGTTCGAGCGCCGCGTCGCCTCCGTGCTTCGGATCGACATCGAGGACAATCAGATTTGAAATCTCGCCGCTGACGACTCCGATATTGGCGTCCGGCCATCGCCGGAACCATTCGGCGACGTCCTCCCTCGAAGGTCGCCGGATCTGCAAATGCGCCCAAGGGATGAGCGGTCGCTTCTCGCGCGGCCGCAGCGGCAAAATCGACCAGCCGCGAGCCAGGTAACGCTTGGCTGCTTCGGCACTCGCCGCCTGTTCGGCCATCGCCTCCGCCTCACCCGAGCCGCCGGAAGAGCTCTCGTTCGTCCCTTTACGGGCTTCTTCCCTTTAAAGGACTTACGGGAGGCTTCGGAATTAGGTCAAGCGCTGGCGACGCCAATGCAAAGCTCCAAGTGCGTGTATGTTACACAAAGACCGGCGCGGTCAGGGAGCCCGCCCTTGGCAAGACCCCAACCGCGCACTTGATAAGGGCACGGCAATCGGTGCAGCGACGCATGGCGCAAGTCTTGTCTGACAAGCAAACCAAGGCCCCTACCGCCATTGAATTGGCGAGTCGGCAGCGCGAAATTTCCGTTTCGGAGTTCTTCCTCAAGAACCGTCACCTGCTTGGATTCGATACGCCCGCCAAGGCGTTGGTCACGGCCGTCAAAGAGGCTGTGGACAACGCCCTCGACGCTTGCGAGGAAGCGGGGGTGTTGCCCGAAATAGTTGTGCACGTGCGCGATCGTTTGGGGAAAGCGCGAGTCGTGGTCGAGGACAACGGCCCTGGCATTGTCGAGAGCCAAATCGCGCGCATTTTCGGCAAACTACTTTATGGATCGAAATTCCACAAACTGAGCCAGTCGCGCGGTCAACAAGGAATGGGAATCTCGGCCGCCGGAATGTACGGTCAACTTACCGTGGGTAAGCCGCTGCACATCATCAGCCGCACCGAAGGCGATGAACTGGCTTCGGAGCTTTACGTATCGATCGATACCGCCAATAACCGGCCGGACATCCACAAGAAGAGACGCGTCGAGTGGGACCGCCCTCATGGAACGCGGGTCGAGATGGAGATGGAGGGCCACCATCAAACGGGGCCGCATTCGGTTGAAGTTTATTTGAAGCAGACGGCCGTCGCCAA
The DNA here is from genome assembly GCF_050246715.1 of Methylocystis sp. Classification (NCBI taxonomy): domain Bacteria; kingdom Pseudomonadati; phylum Pseudomonadota; class Alphaproteobacteria; order Hyphomicrobiales; family Methylocystaceae; genus Methylocystis; species Methylocystis sp. Next base: position 33,997 of record NZ_JBFWVN010000032.1, on the reverse strand, counting down.
TCCGCATGTGTCCCTTACGTACGTTGATCCCCATGGGAAAGAAACCCAATTTCTACGCTGCACCAATAACCTTCCCCCTCGACCAAAAGAAATCAAACCGCATCCGCACGGCGTCGAGCTTGGTCGTCTCATCCAAATGTTGAGCAACACAACAAGTCGGTCCTTAATGCAGTTTCTCGTCGATGAGTTTTCATGTGTGGGTAAAAAGACGGCGATCGAGATTATCAAGCGCGCCGGCAAGCCGCTGACTGATCGCTCTTACCCAGCTCACATCGCCCACGCGCAGGCCGCGGCATTGCATCGCGCCATCCAAAAAACGCGCGTCTTGGCCCCGCGGACGGATTGCATCGTCCCCATCGGCGAAGCGCAACTTCTCGAAGGCTTACGCAAGGAATTGGCGGCGGATTTTTACACAACCGCCACGCGGCCGGCCGCAGCCTATCGCGGCAACCCATTCCAAGTGGAAGTCGGCATGGCGTTCGGACGCGCCGGCGAGCCCGACATTGACGTCGACGCCGGCGGCCATATGCGGCGCAAGCAAAAAGCGCAACATGAGGGCGCGGTCAAACAGCTGATCGCGCCAAAAGACGAGCCCGTCCGTCTTTTACGTTTTGCAAATCGGACTCCGCTTCTCTACCAGCAATCAAGTTGCGCCATCACCAAGGCCGTAATTCAGACGAACTGGCGGACCTATGGCCTCCATCAGACCAAGGGGGCGTTGCCGATTGCGCCGATGGCGATCTTGGTCCACGTCGCCTCGGTTTGGATTCCCTACACTTCCGAATCCAAGGAAGCGATCGAGCCCTATCCTGAAATTCTCAAGGAGATCAAATTAGGGCTGCAACAATGCGCGCGTCGGCTCGCGCATTACCTGCGCCGCGAGCTTCACCTTCGTCAGGAATATGACAGACGGGCCCACATTGAGAGGTATCTACCGCATATTGGCGCCGCCCTGCAGGACATTCTGGCGCTGAGCGATGATGAACGGGATTCTACCGTGAACATGCTTGATGACGTCCTCCACACGAGCCGCACGGCCCGAAGGTCGAAACCATGAAGAACGCCAACTCCGTCAAGACGCCCAGCGATCAGGATAAAGAAACGATCACCTTGATTGAATCGATCGCGCGCGAGGTCCGCAAAGACATCGACACTGGAATCTTGCCTAGCATCAAGCTCCCCGCACGCGGCCTCGACAATGTGACCTATGATGAAATGAAAGGCTATTTGGAGCTGGGCGGCGCACACAAGCTGCGCACGTTGACGGTGAACACCGCCCGATCTTTCGCGCAAACGCTACGCCTGATGGCGACTTCCCGCGCCATGGTCGAGAGCAATGATTTCGCCACGAAGCGCGAAGCCTATTACATCAGCAAAAACTGGGGGGACTGCCGATTTGACGAGCAAGCCGAGTCTGACGCCATTATGGACGACATCGAAGCCATGGCGTCGATGCATGGCCTTTCACGCGAGCAATTACGCTTCTACCCAGAGTCGCATGGCGGCTCAGTCGCCGGCCGGCTCACGCTCATCGACAGAAACTCCGCGACTGGGCGATCTATCGAGATCGACTGCGCCAATCTCGGAAGCGGCGCCTATAGTATTCCGCGTTCGACCGAGCACTTGGGCTTCAGGACTGATGCGCGTTTCGTGCTCGCCATTGAAACCGGCGGCATGTTTCAACGCCTCAACAATCACCGTTTCTGGGAAACCGCCAAATGCATCATCGTTGAAATGGGCGGCGTGCCGACCCGCGCGACTCGGCGGTTCATTCGCCTTCTTTCCGACACGCAGGATTTGCCTGTCTACTGCTTTGTCGATTGCGACCCCTATGGGTTCACTAATATTTACCGCACGCTCAAGGTAGGTTCAGGCAACGCCGCTCACGTCAATCGCTTCCTGTGTGTGCCGCGGGCGCGCTTCTTAGGCGTCACGCCACAAGATATTCTCGACTTTGGCCTTGAAGACGCGACCCACCCCCTTACAGCGACTGACGTTAAGCGCGCGCAAGACGCGCTGCAAAACGACCCATTCATCAAGGCTAATCCTGCATGGATCGCCGCCATTGAGCAACTGCTTAAAATGGGGGTGCGCGCCGAGCAGCAAGCGTTGGCCAAATGGGGCCTCAATTACGTTATCGACCAATATCTGCCACGGAAGCTCGCCGACGAGAGTGGTTTTCTGCCGTGAAACCAGACGCTTTTAAATAAAGAAGCAGGTGCGACGCGGCGCATATGCGCGGATTGGGCGGGTCGCTCCCAACCCCGCCAGGGCGGTCGGCGGGCGGGAAACGTGAAGTAGTTTCCCCGACAAGCCGGATGATTTCTTCGTCAAGCCGGCCGCCGTCGCCGACATCGCGCTTTCTCTCGTGCGCCAGGAGCGTTCGGCGTGGAGCTTCGAGGTCGAAGCCCGTACCTTCGGCGAGAAGCGGTGAGCGTCAGAAACACAAACGTCCGCGCGCTTTCGAACCGACACGAAGCCGTTTCGTGCCCCGCGAACTGCGTCGAAGCTAAATGCTCAGACTCAATTGGTCCTCGCGCCTTGAGCGCTCTTCACTGAGCGACGACAATGTCACGCCGAGCAAGCGGATTCCCCTTTGCACGGGAAAAATAGGTCCAAGGAGCGCGAGGGTGAGCTGTTGGAATTCCGCTCGCGTCGCAATAAATGCAGCGCTCGTACGGCTGCGCGTGATCTGGCGAAAGTCAGAATATTTGACTTTCAGCGTCACGGTGCGCCCGCGGATGCCGGCGCCCTCGCAATGGCGCCAGACCTTTTCGATAATTGGTCGGAACGCGTCGCGCGCCGCCTCGAAGGTGAAGAGGTCTTCTGAAAAAGTGTTTTCGGCGCCGAGCGACTTGCGGATGCGATCCGCGCGGACAGGCCTATCGTCGACGCCGCGCGCAATCCAATAGAAGAATGGTCCCGATTTTCCGAAATGCTGTTGGAGGAAGGGGAGCGTCCGCGCTCTGAGGTCGAACCCGGTTTTGATCCCGAGCCGGTTCATCTTCGCGGCCGTCGCCGGCCCGACACCTTGGAATTTGGCAACCGGCAGAGACTCGACAAAGTCCTGCCCCATCTTCGGCGTAATGACGAAGAGGCCGTCAGGCTTGTTGTAATCGGAGGCGATCTTGGCCAGGAACTTGTTATAGGAGACCCCAGCCGAAGCGGTGAGTCCGATGTCGGCGCGAATTCGCGTCCTTATCTCCTCGGCGATCTGCGTTGCCGACGCGATTCCCTTCAGATTCTCGGTGACGTCGAGATACGCCTCGTCCAGGGAAAGCGGCTCGACGATCGGCGTGTATTCCGCGAAGATCGCGCCGATTTGCCGCGATGCTTCCTTGTAGACCTCGAAGCGCGGCTTCACGAAGATGAGGTCGGGACATTTCCGTTTCGCGGTGACCGACGGCATAGCCGAGCGCACGCCGAATTTTCGCGCTTCGTAGCTCGCCGCCGCGACAACGCCACGCTCCTGCGATCCGCCAACGGCGACCGGCTTGCCGCGCAGCTCCGGATTGTCGCGCTGCTCGACGGAGGCGTAGAAGGCGTCCATGTCCACATGAATGACCTTGCTCTGCCGAGAAGGTTTGGCCGCGACGTCGCGATCACGCGTTTTAGCGTTGCTCCCAGCCTCGTAAGGAACGTCGTTCGGCGCAAGCATGATCGTCAAGCTGTGAGGCCTCCCTCGTCTTGCTTCTCGCCCCTCGTCGCGATCATGAGAACATCGTCAGCGAGCGGCCGCCGCAACCGGAGCGCCTCCTGGGTTGGCGCCATCAGCCAGAGGTCGATTTCCTCGCGCATCGTCAGAATGGCGGGCATCGCTTTCGGATGAATCGCGCCAACCTCCTTGTTTGCTTCGATGGTCAGAAACGCGAAGAGGTCGTTGGTCGTCTCGCGCGCCGGCGATCTCGCGGATCGCCTGCTGGCCCTTGGTCAACGACTGCAGATTGCACACGGCGCCGATCCCCCTATCGCCACATGGCGCGCATCCTAGCGGCGACGTCGACGCGCATCTGTCTGGCGCCCTGCCACTCGCCCCGGGCGGCCGAAGCCCGCGGCCATGTCACGCATTCGAAGTGGTGCAGCAAAGCTTCTGGGATGAAGCGGGTTCGCGAGGCGTAGACGTGGCGATCGCCCTGCGGATGCTGGCCATGGGTGAAGAAGCGCTGCGGGGTGACGAGATGCAGACTGTCTTTCGCCCGCGTCATGGCGACGTAGAGCAGTCGCCGCTCCTCTTCGATTTCGGCTGTCGTGCCGGCGCCGAGGTCCGATGGAATGCAGCCGTCGACGGCGTTGAGGACGAAGACCGATTTCCATTCCTGCCCCTTGGCGGAATGGATCGTGGACAGGATCAGATAATCCTCGTCGCGAAGCGGTGCGCCCGCATCATCGCTCGTGGCGTCCGGGGGGTCGAGGGTCAATTCTGTGAGGAACCGCTCCCGCGACGGATAGCCCGCCGCGATCTGTTCGAGTTGCAGCAGGTCGGCCAAGCGCGTCGCCGCATCTTCGTGAATCCGGTCGAGATGCGGCTCGTACCAGTGGCGCGCCCCTTCGATTTCGGCGGGCCAGCCGGCCTTGCCCGAGCACAGGCGCCGGAGGGTTTCGACAAAGCCGGTCCAATCGTCGCCCGAACGCGGCGGCGGCGGAATGTCCGCAAGAGCGGACAACGGATCGGCCTGTTCCGCCATCAGGTCGAGGACGCGCTGCGCCGACGACGGACCCACGCCCGGCAGGAGCTGCATAAGGCGAAAGCCGGCAACGCGGTCGCGCGGATTCTGCGCGAATCGCAGCAGGGCGAGCAGGTCCTTGACGTGGGCGCTGTCGAGGAATTTCAGCCCGCCAAATTTGACGAAGGGAACGTTGCGGCGCGTCAGCTCCAGTTCGAGCGGGCCGCTGTGATGGGAGGCGCGGAACAGCACGGCCTGTTGTTGCAGGCGCACGCCGATTTCCCGGTCCTCCAAGACACGCTCGACGACGTAGCGGGCCTGGTCGGCGGCGTCAGGCACGGTGACGATCCGAGGCTTCTCCCCTGACCGGCGTTCCGTCCAGAGGTTCTTGGTGAAACGCTCGCAGGCGAGTTCGATCACGCCATTCGCGGCGGCGAGAATCGGCTGCGTCGAGCGATAGTTGCGATCGAGGGTGACAACGTCGGCCGGAGGGCTGAAGGCGTTCGGAAAGTCGAGAATGTTGCGCACGGTCGCGGCGCGGAAGGAATAGATCGACTGAGCGTCGTCGCCGACGACGGTGAGGCCGCGCCCCCCGGGCTTCATGGCCAGCAGGACCGAGGACTGTAGACGGTTCGTGTCCTGATATTCGTCGACCAGGACGTGATCGAACCTTCCGCCGATTTCCTCCGCGAGAGCCGGCTCGCCCAAGGTCTGCGCCCAATAGAGCAGCAAGTCGTCGTAGTCGAGAACGTTCTGCGCCTGCTTGGCGGCGACATAGGCTGCGAACAACTCGCGCAGCTGAGCGCCCCAGCCGGCGCACCAGGGAAAGAAACCTTCGAGAACGTCGTCGAGCGGCGCCTCCGCGTTGACGGCGCGGGAATAGATGGCGAGGCAAGTCCCCTTGGTCGGGAAGCGGCTCTCCGTCTTCGAGAAGCCGAGCCCGTGCCGGACGAGATTCATGAGATCGGCGGAGTCTTCCCGATCATGGATCGTGAAATCGGGATCGAGCCCGATTTCACTGGCGTACTCGCGCAACAATCGAGCGCCGACCCCGTGAAACGTTCCCGCCCAAGCGAGCGCCTCGGTCATAATTCCAGCGCTCGCTCCCAACGCCTCTGCGCAGATGCGCTCGACGCGCCGCGTCATCTCGGCCGCCGCCCGGCGGGAGAAGGTCATCAGCAGGATACGACGCGGGTCGGCGCCGTTGACGATCAGATGCGCGACGCGATGGGCGAGGGTGTTGGTCTTTCCGGACCCGGCTCCCGCGATGACAAGGAGCGGCCCGCCGAGCACACACTCCTTTTCGCGGACGCCGTGTTCGACGGCCCGCCGCTGTTCGGGGTTGAGTCTTTCGAGGTGGGCCACGGGTGACGCTCGCGAATCGGGGCAGAGCTAAGGGGATGACTGAACCACATTTCTCGTTTTGTTCGCAACGCCCCGACGTTATGAAAAAAGGGCGCCGCTGCGGATTTGGCTTCGCCGACGCGCCTCCGGACCACGACTCGCGTGCTGATGCGGCGACGTCGAATTTGTGTTTGACAAATCATATTCGCATAACGTTGATTATAGAAGTAAAACAATGTGTTATGAAGATTTTGCACGAGCTAAATGTCTTCGTCACCGCCACGTCCGACAGACGCCGCGCCGCCCAGCGCATCGTAACGACGTGCCGCAAGCCACTGGAGACGCAACGCTTGGGTTTGCAGCACGCGGCGGAGGCCTCCTTGCACTTTTCGTTCCGCAATCACCTGCGCAAGACGCGATATAATGAGCGCCCTTCGGGCGATCCTGAAGTCCGGATGGGATCTTAGCTCATAGACGCGATCCGATACGATTCGACCCCTCAACGATCGCGGCGTCTCCACTACAAGGGATCCGGCCGGCGGGTCCTTTTCGTTCAGGATTGCTTTGAACTCAGACTGCTCAATTGCACGCTGCGTTATCGAGCGCTCCAGGGCATCCAAATGTTGCCGAGCGCTAATGTCTGAGCGGTTGGTCTTTTGAAATTGTGATAGCGGCCACACCTCGATCTCCAGAACCTCAAACGGGTCGAGCACCGACATCGCCACAGCATCAGTACGCTGGTTGGTAAGATGACGGCGGATTCGCGTGCGCAGCATCTCGTTCGTTTGGCCGACATAGATCGGTTCGCCATCATAATCGAAGAATGCGTAAACGCCCCACTTGTAGTGACCGACCTTGGACAAATTCCCTGAACCATCATCGAACGGCGTATCCAGAAACCTCGTCAAGTTGGCCCGCAAATCTTCCGTTTCAAATGGAGGAAAATTCACGAAGTCCGGGTTACGCGGCGCGCGGTGATCGGAGTCGTTAGCCACGTCGGATCGCCGTCATCTCAGAAGAGTGCTGAACAATTCCACCACGTTTGATGGTCGTACGCCGCATCGTCTCTTCTCCATGAAACTCAATATCAAAGCTTACATGGTTGAGCTCGTCATCACGGCCCCCAAAGCACGAATGAAACGCATCAAGAATTTCGACGTTTGATAGTGACTGAGCGGCGACCCATAGATTGTCGGCAGACGGAATCGAACCAGGTAAAAAATATATGCACGGTGGCGGCGAGCAAAATGGGCCGATAAGCGTCCTTCTGTCGACCTCACTATCCAACGCCACCTTTGGACAAGAACGCCCAATAGTTCCACACATCATGTCCCATATGATCAACCCGTCAACGAGTTGGTTGCGCGCGATGATTTCGGCGCTGATGCGCGTATGAACGCCGGACCAAGTATTACGCCGAGGGTCGGCGCCAACATTGGTGCATAAGTTCCAAATGACGAATTCGTCGGCGCTGCTCGGACGCTGGAAAAGCTTGGTGTTATCGCCATCCAAGCAGCCCTTCAAATCTATGATCGCGATGCGCCCGCTCTTTAGTTTCACAACATAGTCATGCAGAACGCCTCGCCTTGTGCGATCCCAACTCGCGATAAAACCGCGATCTTCCATGTGATTGAGAACATGCTGGACGAATTCTCGCTTTTCTCGCATCGTCGCCGAGAATTCGCCGCGTACCTGCTGAATGGCGCCTCGGAATATCGGCGAAGCGTAGAAATCCTTTTCCGAGAGACCGTGGTCGCCAAGCTTATGAGCTTGCGTCTTCAACACTTCCGCGAACTGCTCGATCTGACGGCGAAGATCGGGATCCTGTTCGCAAGGGATGACGCTCAAGCCGCCTTCTCCGTTTCGATCACGCACTCAAGAAGCGGCTCGAACAAATATCGCGCGAGGTGACGCACTACATCGACGACGACGCCGTCCCCAGTCAGGTGGTAAGCTTCATTGTAATTTCTTGGGAGTTTATATGCCTCGTCGAGCCCCATTAGCCGGGCTGTTTCGCGCGATGAAATCAACCGCGATCGGATCCTCGTTCCTTCAACGACCAAAATCGTCTGTCGACTCGAGCCTCCAGCAGGCGTACGCAAACATCCGGCGACATCGTCAAACCGGATTTCTGCCCGCTGAACCTTAACGCCATTCTTGTCAAATCTTGTCCGCTTATAGACGCCGCCAACCATACAGCGGCCCGAGCGCTTTGCGGCTTCAACCTTCGCCAGATTGACGGCGGACATTTTCGCCAAAATCTGTTTGGTCTCAGCCGGACTGTGCCACTCAACGCTCGTTGGATTTTCTTCGATGATCTCCGCAAAGGTCGTTTTGCGACGAGGTGGCGTCGGCAAATTCCACCACAGCATCTTTTTCCGATGCCGCGCAGAAACGCTGTTGATTGCCCTGCACAATGCGCGAGTGTGGAAAGGTTCAATCGGTTCTGGAGATAGGAGCGACGGATCAATCTCCACATCCTGCAAAACGCCGACTACGAAGAGTCGCGGTCGTGACTGCGGCTGAAACAAAGATGCGTTGATGATCAGCGCGCCATATCGATAGCCCGCATCGACGAACGTCTCGCAAATCGCCCGGAAATCGTTTCCCCCGTGCGACGTCAGCGTACCGCAAACATTTTCAATCGCCACGATTTTTGGGGCGCGCCCGTCCACAATCAGGTCCGTGATCACATCCCAGAATGGATAAAAGGTTCCGGACCGCTCCCCCTTGAGACCGGCTCCACCGCCGGCTAATGACAAATCCTGGCAGGGAAACGATCCCCAGACCAAATCAGCGCTTCCCGACAGTTCAGTTGCACTGCATTGCCGCACGTCTCCGATCTTCAGCTCTCCACCAGTCCCCCAGTTCGCCTGATAGGAGACCCCTTTTTTGTGATCGAAGTCGTTCGCGAACAGGCAGGTCCATCCTGGGCCGAGCCCAGCGCGCGCCATACCGCCTCCCGCAAAAAACTCATAGAAATTAGGCATGCCGCTTCCGTTCGGTGCTTTGCCGACTGACTTCAACGAACTCGCGGCCGAGCTTTTCTTCTATGGCCTCAGCGATCCACGTATTCCGTGAAACGCTTCCTGGGCGGGCACTACGCGCCTCGTCGATGGCGTCAAACATCAACGGAGACAGCCGGAGGTTGATGCGATCGAGGGCTCGGACGGCAGTTGGCTTCTGCGAATCAGTCATAGCTAAAGGCTGGCGCCTATTTGGCGCCATGTCCAGAATGTTCTTTTTATGTTCTGCTCGGCGCCCAGCCCTGCCCCGCGGATAATCCTAGATTTTTTCGGCGGATCCGGCGTGAATTACGCCTTTCACTATTAACGCCTCACTAAGGTTGGCAAATGCGCTGGGCTCCTCGCTCATTCCCTGTCGAAATTCGCCGCGAATTAATTGTGGCGGATCTTGCCGACATATCAGATCAGCAGCTCGAGCAAGCGGATGAGGAAGGGGCGCTTGCCGGAAATCGATTCTATTTCGATATGCGCGGTTTCTCGTGGCAGGACGTACGCGCCGCACTCACGGTGGAGATCGAAGTGATTAATCGGCTCAAGTCCGCCGAAGACCTCGAAGCAGAGCTTTCAAATTTTGAGGAGCTGCAAGCAACCTCGTTTGACGACGAACCGGCGCTGTGGGGCCTAGATGTCGGTGTCGCCGCCGCGACGATCGCGCTATCAGCGTTTGGCGCCATACCGGTTTCAAGCTGCAATGCTGGCGCCTTCGGCGGTCAACACCAGGCACGATATCCCTACGTCGCGTTTTTCCTGCCAACGACCCTGGCTCAGGAAATTCTGCTTTGCGCCGAGGAGAGCGATGTCGGTCTCCTAAGTGACGAAAATGGCGTCATTCAAATCTATGGCCAAGGAGAAATGGATCTCGTACGCTTTGCGGAGACCGCATGGGAGAGATTCCGCAGTCCCGAGAATTGATCATTTTCGAATCTCCGCAAACGCTCGCTTCAACTCCGACCTGCGTTAGCTTTTAACGTCACCCCGAAAAGCGGCGTTGTCCATAAAAGGGGGTAATTGCCCGTAGGTGGCGGCCGCTGCTAGCGCTCCAGCGGCGATGTCGACCGCTCTATTTAGGAGTTCGTCCGAAGAAGCGCCGGAAGTCGACCGAGCTGCTGTCAAATCGACAATCTCCGTCCACGCCTCTGCCAAGATAGAGAGTTGAATAGCGGCGTCTTTCGTCATGGGCCACCTCCCCCAAATACCCCCCAGCGTCATCATTAAGCGTCATTAGAGACCCATGCAAAACAGCCGTTTTGGCCAGCCAATCGGGGCCGCCGAGGCGGATTCGATCGACGCGGACGGGATTCGAGACGCTTCCCATCTTCAAAGCCATGGTTGGCCATCGCTTCCACTGAGCTTCGCATGCAATCGGTTTCCCAAGAAACGTCCGCGCGCCAGTGCCGACGCCGTTCGAATTTTGATCGCGGCGCGCTCGCGGCGATCGGGGCTTGCGCAGCTCGAGGCCGCGGGCACAGTGTTAAAAATCTTTTTACGGGTTCAAGGCGTCAATGGCGGCTTCTTCAGCCCGGTCAGAGAAGCGAGCGCATGAGCGAGAGTGCCGATCTCGAAAAAAGTGTTCTCGAAGCCTTGCTCCATTATCGCAAAGCGCTCGCCAGGGTCGAAGCGTTGGAAAAGGAAGAGGCGTCCGCGCACCAGGCGCTTGACGAATGGCGCAGTCGCGTCGAAAAGTCGACTTCCGACGCCGCCAGTTCGATCGCAAAATCGAATCTCCTCGAAGCCGGGCAGAACGCCATTTCCCGGCTACACGACATCCGTGTCGCGATGAGTGAGGCGACGGCGGAGCTGAAATCAGCTTTCACAACTCTTGTCGCCTTCGACGACGCATTGGGTTACCTCCCGATTCCGGAGGCGACCGATTCGTACGAGCAGGATGCGGGCGACAGTCCCGAAGAATGAAGTTACGCGCGAGAGCCAAAAAAACAGACAGCGATCTCTGCATCCTTTTTTCGCATCGGCCTTGACCCCATCCGGCCTCCCAACGAGCTCCTGCTCGATAACCTCTCGCAGCATCCCTTCAAGGAATCAGCCCGCGCCTCAATGCCAATGCCACGGCATGCGCGACGTTTTCGGCATCGAGTTTGGCGCGCGCACTGTCGAGATGAAAGGCGACGGTGCGCGTCTTAACGCCGAGGATCTGACCAATCTGATCCATAGTGCGGCCGCGTGACGTCCAAGCGAGACATTCCGACTCGCGTTGGCTCAACGGAGACGATCGATCAAGGCTGACAGGAGGCTTCAACGCGGTCTCGACATGCGCATGAAAATACAGGCCCATGAGTTGCAAAATGTCCTTTGCCTCGACAACCTTCTCGTTAAGGTCGGGACCGTGCTTACCGGCCGCGAAAGTGAGAAGGGCGAGCCGATCGAAGCCTGCCGGAATCGGAATTGCAACGCCTCGTTCTATTCCGAACTCGGCCGCCTCGCCGAAAAAGCGCTTAATCTGGTCTCCTCGACCCTTCGCCATCTGCGGGCCGCTCCATCGAAAAGGATCTCGGTCACGGCGCGCTCGGATGAGAACCGGGTCGATAAGATCATAGCGTTGGCTCAAATAGCGCGTGGTCCATTGCTTCGGATATGTCGAAATAAATGTGTGACCATGTTCGGCGAGTCCGAAGTAAGCGAAGTGGCAAAAACCCAGTCTTTGAGTCGCCCGCTCGGCGACCGCGCGAAACGCCGCCTTGTCTGAAGCTGTGCTGACGCCGTCGATGAATTCCTGAAAAGCATTTTCAACTCGCCGCATTTTTGGGCCTCTCGCCGTTTAATCGACGCGCCCCCCGCTCCCAGTTCGGCGACAGCCTCCACGTGCCTTTGAAGACCGTCGCCAATTTGCGAATGGTGTCTGTGATCATGATGCGGCGTTTTTGTGAACGCGTTTATAAAACTCCCTGTGAAATTTCACAGGTTTATCTGCGCCGCTCTTTTGGTTTCCTGCGCCCGAATTCATCCGCGATTCGGAAATCTCGAACCATGCGCTTCACTTCACCAAATCGCCGCCGTTTCAGCGCCGCCGTCAATATACGCCCGCCACTGCTCGGACAAAAAGCGCGGCGCAACGCTGCCTGACACCGCGGAGGCAACGAAATGGACTTCTCAGCTTTCATGGCGCTCGCCGAGAGTTGCGCGCCCGGCGTCGATATAGCGCCGCTGATCGAGATCGTGCGAGCGGCGAGCGGGTTTGAACCTCTTTCGCTCACAATCGACGGCCGCAAGCCGATCAAGATACTCGCGACCTCCAAGGACGAAGCGATCACTCTCGCTATTCAGGCGAAGATGGGCACGCAAGACGTGCGGCTCGGTCTCGCCGGTTTGACATTCGGCGATCTCGATAAGACGCGAATCAGCGTCGCGGACGCCTTCGAGAGCTGCCCATCGCTGCGCGCCGCCACGCAGATTCTCAGCGATGATCCCAAACATTTTTCAGGAGGGAGGGCCGCGGCCGTTCCGGGCGTGGCGGGCGTGAAGCATCCGGTAGATGGCGAATTTGCTCATCGGGGAGAGCTCCCGCCCCCTCAAGAACGATCCGTTCCCGCGGAGTCCCGCAAGACGCCCAAAAAGCAATGGGACGTTTTTGGCGGCGGCTCTGGAAAATCGCTCCTCGTCTACCAGGCCTCTCCCTCCCCACGGTGATGTCGCCCCGCCCACATCTCGTCATCTCAAACGGAGTCTGAAATCCATTATGCATCCCTTCGCTCGCCGTCTCTCCTTCCATTTGCTTGCCGGCGTCGCCATCTTGCTCGCGCTCGATGAGCCTGCATCAGCGCAAAGCGCCAATGTCGAACGCGTTCTCCAGAACATCGTCGACGCGCTCACCGGTAATGTCGCGAAGCTGCTTGCCACGCTGGCAATTATTATTACCGGCATGACTTGGATGTTCGGCTATCTCGACTTGAGGCGCGCCGGCTATGTCATTCTCGGCGTCGCCATCCTCTTCGGCGCCGCCGAGATCGTCTCGACGCTAACTGGCAGATAGGCGCAGGGCTGCGCCTCTTCCTCCCTCTCTTCGATCGGAACCGCTGATGAGCGACGAACGCCTCGTCGAGGATACCCTCTTTCTGGCCTGCACGCGTCCGGCGATGATTGTCGGTGTGACGATGGAGGCCATGGGTCTCAACATCATCTTCTCCTCGATCCTGTTCGTGCTGGCAGGCAGTCTGCTCTATGGCCTCGTCGCCTTGCCTATCCACTTCGCCTGCCGACTCATCTGCCGGCGTGACGCCAATCAGTTCCGGATTCTTTTCGCCTGGTTCGAGACGCGCGGCCGCCATCGCAACGCGGGCCTCTGGGGCGGCTCTTCCTGCACGCCCTTGCAGCTCATGCGCCGCTTCAACGCCCAGGATCTCGTCCATGGCTAGCGTCGCCATGCGCGTCAAGGCGCGCGAAGTGGAATCTGGCGTCCACCTGCCCTATCTGCGCCACGTCACCAGGCACGTGATCTCGCTGTCGACGCGCGCGCTGATCACCACCATCCGTCTTTCCGGAGTCTCCTTCGAGACGGCCGACGCGGTCGATCTCAACGACCTTCACGCCAAGCTTAATCTGACGCTGCGCAACATCGCGGACGAACGGCTGGCCCTTTGGACCCATATCGTCCGCCGCCGCGCGAGTGATTATCCGGAGGGCGCATTACGCTCGGAATTCGCGCGCGAGCTCGATCAAGCCTATCGGGCCCGGCTCGTTTCCGAGACGCTTCTCAGCAACGAACTTTATCTCACCCTCGTCTGGCATCCAGGGCGTGACGCGACTGAACGCGCCTCACTGTTCTTTTCGCGTCTCGCTCGCGCCCAACGCGCCGGCGCCGAAGTCGACGCTTTTGGGCTGAAGAAGCTCGACGACGTGACCCGCGATCTGATGGCGGCGCTCAACCGCTATCGGCCCCGTCGGCTCGGGCTCGTCGAGCGCCATGGCGTCGTCTTTTCCGAGATCGGCTCCTTGCTGCAGGAGCTCGTCGCCTGCGAAAACCTGCCCTTCCCGCTCATCCAGGGGCCGATCGGGCCGGCGCTCTATGCGAACCGCCTGATCTTCGGGCGCGAGACGATCGAAATCCGCGGACCCGGCGGTTCGCGCTTCGCCGGCATGCTGGCGTTCAAGGATTATCCGGCGACGACCAGGCCTGGCCTTCTCGATGGCCTTCTCGCCGCACCATTCGAACTCGTCCTCGCGCAGAGCTTCGCCTTCCTTGGCAAGGCGGAAGCCAAGACGGTGATGACGCGCAAACAGAACCAGCTTCTCTCCACCAACGACCCCGCCGCCTCGCAGATTGGTGAGCTCGACGCCGCTCTCGACGATCTTGAATCGAACCGCTTCGTGATGGGCGAACACCATCTGTCGCTTCTGGTGCTCGCCAACGAACCGAGAGCGCTCCTCGAGAAGATGAGCCAAGCGCGGCGGATTCTGGCCGACGCCGGCGCCGTCGTCGCGCGCGAAGATCTTGGGCTGGAGGCCGCCTTCTGGGCGCAATTGCCGGGCCTGTTCAAATATCGGGCGCGGGCCGGCGCCATCACTTCGCGCAATTTTGCGGGGCTCTCGCCCTTCCACGCTTATCCTTCCGGCAAGGCCAAGGGTAATCATTGGGGACCGGCCGTCGCAGCGCTGAAGACCGCCTCGGGGTCGCCGTTTCATTTCTCGTTCCATGTCGGCGATCTCGGCAACACATTCATCTGCGGCCCCTCCGGGTCGGGCAAGACCGCGTTCCTGACTTTCGCGTTAGCGCAGGCGGAGAAACTCGATTGTCAGCTCGTCCTCTTCGACAAGGATCGCGGCGCCGAGCTCTTTATTCGAGCGATCGGCGGCTCTTACCTGACCCTGAAGAGCGGCAGGCCTACGGGCTGTGCGCCTTTGAAGAGCTTCGATCTCACGCCGTCGAATCTCGCCTTCCTCGGCGCACTGGTGCGCAAGCTCGTCAGCGTCGAGGGAAGGCCGCTAACGGTCGCCGACGAACAGAGAATCGACAATGGCCTCTTGGCGCTGCGCGACATGCCGCCCCATGAGCGCTCCTTCTCGGCGCTGCGCGTCTTTCTTGGCCAACGCGACACGGAAGGCATCGGCGCGCGGCTGAAGCGTTGGTGCAAGGGCGGCGCGCTGGGGTGGCTTCTCGATGCCGATGAGGATGCGATCAGCATCGATTCTCATGCCTTCGGTTTTGACATGACAGAGGTCCTCGACGACCCCGTCATCCGTACGCCGCTGATGATGGTGCTTTTCCGACGGGTAGAGGAGCTCATCGACGGCCGGCGCATCATCATCGCCATCGACGAATTCTGGAAGGCCCTTGACGACGAAGCCTTCCGCGATCTCGCTAATGACGGGCTCAAAACCATCCGCAAGAAGAACGGCGTGATGGTCTTCGGCACCCAATCGCCGCGCGATGCGTTGGCCTCGCCGATCGCCCACACGATCGTCGAGCAATGCCCCACTCAAATTTTCTTTCCGAACGCCCGCGGCCAGGCGCACGACTATATCGACGGCTTCCATCTCTCCAAGATGGAATTCAGGCTGATTCGCGAGGAGCTTTCGACCGAAAGCCGCCGCTTCCTGCTGAAACAGAGCCACGATGCGGTGGTGGCCGAACTTGACCTCAAGGGCATAGACGACGCGCTCGCCGTCCTTTCCGGGCGCACCTCGACTGTCGAACTCCTCGATCGGCTTCGCGCCGAAGTCGGCGACGATCCAACCAAATGGCTCCCTCCTTTCCATCACCGCCGAAAGGGCCTCGCATGAAGCCGCCTGTCCGATTCATTTCTCTCGTGATCATGGCCGCCCTGCCCTTTCCGGCCTTAAGTCAGGTCGTTTTCGATCCGAGCGTCTTCGCCCGCCAACTCGACCAGCTGATCGAAATGAAGAAACAGGTCGAGACGCTCACTTCGCAACTGAAGGTCGCGCAAGATCAGCTCGCGCAGGCGAAGCAGCTCTATGATTCCTTCAACAGGCTGACGAAAGCGAATGACGTCGCGAGCCTGCTGAACTCGTCGGAATTTCGCAAATATCTGCCGGGAGAATTCTCGCAGATCGAGGGACTGATCAAGGGATCCGGCTCGAGCGGCTTCGCCTCCTCCATCGACAGCTATCTCTCGCAAAACCGGCTCTATACGGAAAATCCGGGAAACTCTTTCTACGCCTCCGAACTCGATCGCATCGCCCGCCAAACCGGCGCCAAGCACTCGCTCGGCCAGGCCGTCTATGACACGGCCTCCCGGCGCATCGATCAATTGGAGGAACTGCGCCGTCAGATCAGCGCCTCCAAGGATGCCAAGGAAGTGCTCGATCTTTCCGCCCGCCTCCAGGCCGAACAGGCGTTGCTGCAAAACGACGTGCTGCGTCTGCAAGGCCTCGCCATGATTCAACGCGCGCAGGCCGACATGGATGTCGAGCGCGAACGCGAACACGGTCGCCAGCTCGTCCAGGAAATGAAAGGAGCCCTGCGGTGAAGCGATCTCTCGTCATATTTGGCTCGCTCGTCCTTCTCGCGGCTTGCGGCGACAAGGCCAAGGACAAGTCGCCATCTCGGCCTACCTCGGCCCAACCGCCGAAAGCGCGCACCGTGCTCGAATTCCTCGAAAATCCAGAGGCGCTCGACGAGGCCTGGGCCAAGTGCCGCAACGATCCGGGCGGGCTCGGAGCCACAGGCGAATGCGTTAACGCCGGCTACGCCAAGGAGCGGCTGATGATGCTCGGTAGAGAGCGGGCGATCCAAAGCCTGAAGCGCTGAGGGGAAAGCAGATGGCGATTCAGGTCTTCGACGAATTCTTGAAGGAGTTCGAGCAACCAATCACGCAGTTCGTTTCGAACGCCGTTCAGAACGTCTCGTCATATGTCGACGCACCGCTGCGGGTCGCGGTGATGCTCTATGTCGCAATCTACGGGATCGCTGTCATGCGCGGCGCGATCCAGGAGCCGATCCTCGACTTTGCCTGGCGTTCAATCCGAATCGTCGCCGTCATCCTGCTCGCGACCAATGCCGCTTCCTATCAGCAATATGTCACCGGACTCTTTTTCGAATCGCTCCCCAAAGAAATCAGCAACGCCATCGCGGGTGGCGGGCTCGATATGAAATCCGGTCAGCCCTTCGATCAATTGCTCAACAAGGGGGTTGAAGTCGCGACACAGATTTACGAGCAGGCTGGGATCACCAACATCGCTCCCGCCCTGATCGCCGCCATCCTTCTCGTGTTCACCGCTGTCAGCGGCTTCCTGCAATTTGCAATCATGCTCTATGCGAAAGTCGGTCTCGCGCTAATATTGGCGCTCGGCCCGATCTTTATCGCCCTCATGCTGTTCGAAGCGACGCGCACCTTCGGGGAAGCGTGGACGCGCCAGCTCGCTAATTTCGTGATCCTGCACGTCCTCGTCGTCGCGCTGATCGGGCTGATGCTGACAACCGTCGGCCATTTTGTCGACAAATATGGCGCCAATGCCGCCTCCGCGGGCCAGTTGATCGTCGGCGCCGTAGCGATCAGCGCCGTCCTTGGCCTCGCCGCCTATATCGCTCTGCAATTGCCCGAAATCGCCGGCGCGCTCGCCGGCGGCGGCGCATCGCTCGCCGCCCACATGCTCAATCGCTGGATGGCGGCCACTGCAACCACCGCCACCCTGGGGGCAACGATCGGCGCCTATGCCGGCGCCCATGTCGCCGCGACACGGACGGTGAAGGCGCTGCAAGGTCGGCGAAGAGGCGGCAGCATTCGCCACGTTCCTGCGGAATGACGCGCACTCGCCATCTCAAAGATCATGATTTCGGAGACGCAATGACGGCACGAATGGGATTTCTAGCGCTGGCGCTCGCCACGCCTCTTACCGGTTGCGCAAGTCTCACGGGCGCAGGCGCGCCGTCCTGCGACGGGTGGACGCGGCGGCCGCTCAATCGGTCGCTATGGGATTGGGAGAACGCTGCGCCGATTGAGGCGCCCGCGCCGGCTTCGCCACCCGCTGCTGGCGAACCACTCATCCGCAAGGGCGAAATCGATAGGGCGTCAGCGAGCGAGCGAACCGCCGCTCTCCCGATATTTGATATCGCCGCTTCGACGCGGCGCTGCGGGGACCCTGACCATGGTTGAGCACGGAGACTTGAAGGAATATTTCGAACGCGCGCGCCTCTGGGAGCAGGATCTCCTCCTCTCGGCGCAACGCTCGAAGCGCATCGCCTGGGGGGTTGCGGCGGCGGCCTCGGCTCTCGCCTTCGTCTCGATTGGCGCGGTCGCGG
Organism: Methylocystis sp.; assembly: GCF_050246715.1. Classification (NCBI taxonomy): domain Bacteria; kingdom Pseudomonadati; phylum Pseudomonadota; class Alphaproteobacteria; order Hyphomicrobiales; family Methylocystaceae; genus Methylocystis; species Methylocystis sp. The sequence goes on along the minus strand of NZ_JBFWVN010000032.1, from coordinate 15,752 downwards.
CGTTGACGCCGCTCAAGACGATCGAGCCTTTCGTCATTCGCGTCGACAACGCGACCGGCATTGTCGATGTGGTTTCCGCCCTGAAGGACGAGCCGCAAGCCTATGACGAAGCGATCGCAAAATATTTTCTTGCTCAATATGTGAGAGCGCGGGAAGGCTATAGTTTCGTCGAGGCCCCCGCAAATTTCCGCACCATTTCGCTGCTGTCGACCCAGGGCGAGCAGACGCGCTTTTCGATCCACTATCGCGGTTCAAACCCCGACAGCCCACAGGTCGCCTATGGCAAGAGCGGCCTCGCCGAAATCCGCATCAAGGCGATCTCGTTGCTCGGTCCCAATCTCGCCTCGGTGCGCTATTTGCGCGAAGTCCGTCATGGCGACGAGATCAAGATTTCGCACTGGATCGCCACGGTCGCCTTCTCGTTCGAGAAGAAGGCGACGATCTCCTCTTCCGATCGCCTGATCAATCCTCTCGGTTTTCTCGTCTCCGAATATCGGTCCGATCCGGAGACCGCGCCGTGATGAATCGCTTCTTCTTCGCTGGCGCGATCGCGACGATCGCGGGCGGGTTTTTGATCTCGCCCTTGCCGAGCCTCGCCCTGCAGCAACCGACAGCTGGATCGCGCGACGCGCGCATGCGCATGGTCGCCTACGATCCCTTCAACGTCGTAAAAATCAATGGCGTCATCCGCGCTTCAACCCAGGTGGTCTTTTCCGAGGACGAAGAAATCGCCCATGTCGCGATCGGCGATTCAGTCTCCTGGGAGGTCGCGCCAGCCGGCAACATCCTCTTCCTGAAGCCGCGCGAAAGGCACCCGCCGACCAATCTGCAGGTGGTAACGACGCGCCGGGACGGCCGCAAGCGGTCCTACCAATTCGAGTTATCGATCGCCGAAAGCTCGCTTGGCGAAAGCTATTTTATGGTTCGCTTCGCCTATCCCGGCGACGCGGCGGAGGCCCGCCGCTATGCCGCCGCATCGAGGAGCAGCGAGATGGAGGCGCGCGCCGTCGATGAAACCTTCGCGCTGCACAACGCATCAGCGCCGCGTAATTGGAGCTATTCGGCGCAAGGCACGCCGAATCTCGAGCCCGACGCCGTTTATGACGACGGCAAGGAGACGACGCTGCGCTTTGAGGGGAATCGCGAAGTCCCGGCGATCTTTCTCGTCGGCTCCGACGGAACCGAAAGCCTCGCGCCAAAAGACGTGCGCGGCGAACTCGTCGTTGTCCATGCGGTCGGCCGCGAATTACGCCTGCGGCAAGGCGCGGAGGTTCTCTGCATCTTCAACGAAGCCTTCGATCCGGTAGGCGTCAATCAGGCGACGCGAACGACGAGTCCGAGCGTCGCCCGGCTGCCGCGACGAGCGGCCCGGACGCGATGACGATCGCAATCACGTTGAAGGGCGAAAACAATGAATGAAGATCCGCCAGCCGGCCCACTCGATCAGGAGCGTCGCATCACGCCGGTCTCTTCCGTTGGAGACGCGCCGCTGCCTTGGCGCAAAGGATTGGGCGTTATCGGCCTCGTCACGCTCTGCGGCCTGGTGCTGTGGGCGAGCTGGAAGCGCGCGCCAGCCGAGTCCGAGCCACGCCAAAAGCCGACGATTTCTGTGGCGAATGCGTTCGAACGTCCGCGCGACCCGCCAGTCGCTCGTCTGGAGCCGGTCGCGCTTCCGGCCGCGCCCCCCGCTGTCGCTGAGCGATCCAAGGCCGATGAACTCTTGGACAGTGCGCGGCGTGCGCCCGTGCTCGTGTTCAATCGGCCACAGCAAGCTAAATCCGGCGTGTCGACGGCCCAACCTCCCGGCGTGGACCTTGAGCCGACGGGCTCCATCTACGCGAACGGCTATGGCGCTCCCGAGGCTCGCAACGAACTCGCGAGTAACCTCCGGCCAACCGCGATCGAAGGCGTGCGCGCAGCGCGCCTCCCCAATCGCCATCTCATGGTGACGCAGGGAACCGCCATCCCCTGCGTCTTGGAGACCGCCATGTCGTCGGACGTGGCCGGGTTCGTGTCCTGCGTCGTTGAACGCGACGTGATGTCTGACTCCGGCCAAGTCGTGCTGATGGAGAAAGGGACCCAAATCGTCGGCGAATATCGCAGCACTCTGCGGCGCGGCTCGAGGCGCATGTTTGTCCTGTGGACGCGAGCAAAAACGCCGACCGGCGTGATCGTCGCGCTCTCGAGCCCCGCCACCGACGCGCTGGGGCGCTCCGGCTTTGATGGCGAGATCGACAATCATTTCTTCGAGCGCTTCGGCGGCGCTCTGTTGCTGTCGATCGTTAACGACGCTGGACAAGTCGCCGCCACTCGGCTGTCGCAGGCCAATGTGCAAGTGAATTCGATCCAGAACTCGGGGCAGAGCGCGGCGGCGATTGCGACGGAACAATCGATCAATATCCCGCCGACACTCTATAAGAGCCAAGGCGAACTCGTCTCGGTCTTCGTTGCCCGCGATCTCGACTTCTCCTCCGTTTATCGCCTGCGGATCATCGAAGGCCGAACGCAGATTCTCGACCGCACGATCGCCAGCGGAATCGCCGGACCACGGATCACCAAGCCATGAGCGGCGAGGAAGCGGCCGTTCTCGACGAGTTCCATGCTCCGAACTTGAATAGCGCCGAATGGTCAGCCGAGCGTTGCGTGCTGCTGCGGTTATCCGAACCGATCGCCGATCTGCTTGCCGACCCAGAACTGACCGAAATTGTCGTCAACCGGCCGGGCGAAGTCTTCACCGAAGGCCCGCAGGGTTGGACGCGTCATGAGCGCAAGGGACTTGGTTTTTCGCATCTGATGAATCTCGCGACCGGCGCTGCGGCCTTCACCTGCCAGGATATCGCCGTCGACCATCCGATCGTCTCGACCGTTCTGCCGATGGGCGAGCGCTGCCAGATTGTCATTCCGCCCGCCGTGCCCGCGGGCACTGTGAGCCTCACAATCCGCAAAGTGGCCGCTGCGACGATCACCCTAGAAGAATTCGAACGCCGCTCGCTTTTCGTTGATGTCTGCCAAGCAAGCGACGGGCTTTCCGAGAACGAAGAAGAGCTCATGCGGCTCAGAGACGCCGGCCATTGGCGCGCCTTCCTCGAACGCGCCGTCGCCAGTCGCCGCAATATCGTCATTTCCGGCGCGACAGGATCGGGAAAGACGACGCTCGCCAAAGGCCTCGCCGCGCTGATCCCTGATCATGAGCGCATTCTCACGATCGAGGACACGGCGGAGCTCACTATCCCGCAACCCAATCATGTCCGCCTGCTCTACGCCAAGGATGGCTCCGGCGTCGCAAAGATCGGCCCGCGCGAATTGCTGGAATCGGCCTTGCGCATGCGCCCCGACCGCATCCTGTTGCAGGAGCTGCGCGACGGCACGGCTTTCTATTATTTGCGCAATGTAAATTCGGGCCATCCGGGTTCGATCACCACGGTCCATGCCGATAGCGCGCGTCTTGCCTTCGAACAGCTCACTCTGCTCGTCAAGGAGAGCGCCGAAGGGCGCGAACTCACCCGCGAGGACATCAGGCGATTGTTATATCTCATGGTCGACGTCGTGGTGCAGATGAGCCGCAGCAATGGCCGCTACCGCATCACGGAAATTCACTATGATCCCGAGTCCAAGCGCCGCAATGCCTTCTGAATCGCGCTCGCTCGGAATTGCCGCCGTTCTCGGCAAGATCGCGCGCCCGGACTGGGATCGGTCCTGTCGGCTCCTGGCGCTCCCAATTGGTCTTTCGCTCCTGGCGGCGGCGATCTTTCTCCTCCTCGCTTCGAACGTCCTGCTGCTCGGCCTGCGCGCCCATGACGGCGGCCTGCATTTCTTTGATATTCTGACGCTGGCGCCGCAGTTCGGAACCGACAAGCGGCTCGACCGCTGGCTGACCATTGGATTTCTTGTCGGCGCTGTCACGACGTTCGCCCTGCTCGGCATGATCCTGCGCGCCAGGCCGCGGCCGCTGCATGGCGCCGCGCGTTTCGCCACGCCGCGCGATATCGAAGCGGCTGGTCTGCGTTCGAAAAACGGTCTGTTGCTCGCCGAGGCTAACGGCAAGCTTCTGATCTTCGGCGGGACGGAGCACGTCATCGTCTATGCGCCGACAAGATCCGGCAAGGGCGTCGGGGTCGTCATCCCCAATCTCCTCTCCTGGAGCGACAGCGTCGTCGTGCTCGATATCAAGAAGGAGAATTTCATCAAGACGGCCGGCTTTCGAGCGGCGCATGGGCAGAAAGTCTATCTCTTCGATCCCATAGATCCCCAAGGTCGCACTGCGCGCTATAACCCTCTCTCTTTCGTGCGCCGCGACCCGCCTGATCTCTATGACGATCTGCAGCGAATCGCCGGCATGTTGTTTCCGCCTGAACCGCGCGGCGATCCCTTCTGGACGGAAGCTGCGCGATCGGCCTTTATCGCCATTGGCGGCTACATCGCCGAAACGCCGCAGCTACCCTTCACCATCGGCGAGATCCTACGCCAACTCACAGCGGCGGCCGACGTCAAGGCGCATTTCGAAAGTGTCTTGGGCAAGCGAAAAGCGGGTTCAGACCAACTCTCCGCCTCTTGCGTCGCGGCGCTCAATGATTTTCTCGCGGCCTCAGAAAATACGCTGCAATCGGTGCGCAAGACCGTCACCGCGCGCCTGGGGCTCTGGCTCAATCCACGCATCGACGCCGCAACCTCGGCGAGCGATTTCGATCTGAACAAATTACGCTCCGAGGCGATATCGATTTATCTAGCGGTGACGCCCGACAATCTCGACCGGCTGGCGCCGCTCCTCAACCTCTTCTTCCAGCAGGTGGTTGATCTCAACGCCCGCGAACTGCCCGAACACAATCCGGCGCATTCGCGCCAGCTCCTTCTGCTCCTCGACGAATTCTCCTCTCTCGGCCATGTCGGTGTGCTGGCGAAAAGCGTCGCCTTCATCGCCGGATATGGCGTCAGGCTGCTGACAGTTTTGCAGAGCCCATCGCAATTGCGCGCGATCTATGGCGCGGACGAAGCTAAGAATTTTCTGACCAACCACGCCGTCGAAATCGTCTTTACGCCCAAAGAGCACGACGTCGCCGTCGAACTCTCGGAACGCTTCGGAACGCAGACGGTGGAGGCAAAGAGCCGATCGCGGCCTTGGGGCTTTTCCAATCGCTCCCGCTCCGAGACGGTTTCGGATCATCGGCGTCCTCTGCTCCTACCTCAGGAATTAAAGCTCACGCCTAAAACCAACGCCTTCGTATTGATGGCCGGCGTTCCGCCAATCCTCGCCGACAAGCTCGTCTATCACGAAGATCGCCGCTTTACGGCTCGATTGCTCCCACCGCCGATCATTGAACCGATGCCTGCGCCTGCCAATGAAACGCTCGCCTCGCAGGTTCTTCAATTGAAGCAGGACGTCGCCGAATTGCGCGCCATTGTCATTCGACGGCCGCTGACCGACACGGAAATCGACGACCCGGCGTCGATCCCCGCCGACGCGCTCTCGAACCTCGCCGATGTGCCGCTCGACCTCGAGAACGTCTCGGAAGAAGTGCTCAACGCCTGGGTCGCGGACCATATCGACGGCGCCGCCCGCTACGACGAGAGTTCGGAAGCTGCCGCTCAGGCGAGCGAGAATTCGAGTCCCTCCCAGCCCCTCGAAGGTGAAGACGCACGAGCCAAGGGCGCGTCCGGGCGCGGCCAGCGCCGCAAGCGAAGTCGGGAGTTGAGCCGTGGCTGAGAACAATAAGGACCGCGACCGCGCCTTCGAGTTGAAGCGAGCGGCGCAAGACGACGACGATCCGCGAAAGCACGCAACCGATCGACTCTCGGCTTCAGAATCGAGCGGCGCAGCCGAATTCGATTTCCTGCCCGCGCATCTACGCCGCAAATATTACGTCGTGGACGTCGACGCGCAAGAGGCGAGAATCTACGCCGATCGCGACGGCGAATATCTTTTGGCGAAGGCCGGCCGCGATTGCTTGGTGACGCTCGTCGCCGACCTCGAAATTGTCCGTGACCTCGTCGCCATCGCCGCGCATCGCGGCTGGGAAAGGATCGAGCTGACCGGCTCGATAGAATTTCGGCGAGAGGCTTGGCTCGCCGCCTCCGCGCGCGGGATCGAGACAAAGGGCTATGAGCCGTCAGAGCTCGATCGCGCTGCGCTCGCCAAGATGCAAGTACGATTTGGACATGACCAGAGCCATTCCTTCGGCCGCGATCGGAGCGGCGCAGGAGCGCCGGCTCGGCGCTCGCCGTCAACCGAGCGGAATTCAAATGGCGGAGCGGACGACCGCAACGCCCGCTCGCATCTCGCCCTAATCGAGCGGATCGCGCTTGCGGCTTTCCCCAGAGACGCCGAAGCGCGCAAGCGCATTCTCGACGCGACGCGGGAACGCATGGCGCATCATCGGCGTCGTGGCGCCTGCTTCGATCGCGCCGAAATCCTCGAAGGAAAAACCAAGCAGTCGCGGGAGTCGCCAAGCAAGTCCGTTGGAAGAACCAGAGATGCGGATCGCACAGAGCGCGCCTACAGGAATCGATAACGCTTCTCGCCGCACAGACCGCTGCGGGGGCCACGTCGATATTTGAAGATTTCATTATTCACGCCGCGATCTCGTCGCAAATGGCGCGATATTTCTTCTCGCACGCCATCTTGATTCGATTCGTGATCGTCGCGTCACCCCGAGCTGGCAGTTCGCGCCGTCTTCAACTGAACATAGAGAAAAACACATGACGATCGCGCAAAGGTTGAGGGACGGCAACGCTGTGGACAAAAACGCGGTTGAAGCGAGCCTAGCGATCTCCGATAGAGTGTCGGCCTTGCGATCGGCGTTACGCTCGGCGCCGCCGAAAAAAGGCGCACGCTCCCGCAGCCCTCTCAAAGCCGCCGTCGCGCAGTTGCTGCCGGATCTGCTCGCTTTCCGCGCAAAAGGATACACCAGTGTGGAACTCGCCGAAATCATGCGCAGCAATGGCATTGTCATCGCCCCCGGCACATTGAACAAATATATCAATGAAGCGCGCGCTCGCCCCGCCAATCGACGCAAAAAGAAAATGGCGTCCGTCGCCGCCAAATCAAAGACGACGACAGTTAAATCAGGCTCAAGGACAGCCGATGTGGCGAGAACGATGGCGACGCCTCCTTCGCTATTGGCGACGAAGCCTCCGGCGCAAGCTCGAAAAGCTGCCAAGGACGTTCTTGGGCATCGCTTCGATGACGATGTGTAACGAGCAAGACTCAGTGTCGCGCCAAATCGCGACGCTTAACCCCGACAGCAAAGGACATTCGGACATGGCTACTGCTACTGCCGCCGCCGTCAAACCTCGTCCTCGCGCGGCGGCGTTACCCGCCGCCTTCAAGCGTGTGGCTCTCGTCGCCAATGAGAAAGGCGGCGTGGGCAAGTCTGTGTTTACCCGCACGCTCGTCGATCATCTCCGCACCAGTGGCAAGCGCGTCGCGGCCTATGACGCCGATGGCAGCGTCGGCGCGACCGCGCGCGTGCTCGGTAGCCGCGACGCCAACGGCGCCGTCGAACGCGTTCAGGATCCGGTCGAAGGCGTCGGCTATTACAATGGTCGGGCCGATGATGAACGCAACATTCTGCTCGACTCGATCGAGTCGGGTGAAAAGCTCTACGTTCACGATCTCGCCGGCGGCCTCTTGGCCGATCTCACGCGGATCGTCGACGGCGGCGAAGGACTCGACGGCCTTCTCGACGCTTTCGAAGCTCATGGCTACAGGCTGACGCTGTTTCACGTCATTTCGCCAGACGTCGGCGCCGCTCAGTCCGTCGCTCGCTGGTTGAGCTTGATCGGCGACAGGGCCGATCATGTCGCGGTGATCAACCTCAAGCACGGCAAGCCGCCAACCGATTTCCCGTTCTGGTACGGCTTTACCGACGCAAAGGGCGTAGCGAAAGGCGGCAAGACGCGCGAAAAACTGCTCGCCATGAGCGGCGTCGAAATCGAGTTTCCCGCTCTGCCTGCCGGCACGTTCGCCAAGTTGGACGCCGAAAACATCCCCTTCACGCGCGCCGACAAGGCCGGTCTGCTGACGATCACCGAAAGGGCGCACGTCGCGAAATACCTGCGCGACTTCGCCGCGGCGCTGACGCCCGCGTTTCCGTTGCTCGGCCTCTGAGTCGACGTAACTCGGAGCCGCGCTTCGATCCCAGCTTCCCATCGTGGCGCATCGGCGACCCGTCGCTAAAACTCCAACAGCCGAGCGCATAGCGTTGGTTTGATCGCGCGCAATTCGCCATCTCGTGCGCTAGCTCCCGCAAACCCATGAAACCGTCCTCTCAGTTGGCTCTCGACGTCCCGTCGAGTATCCTATAGGATACAATGCAAGTGCTCGAAGTTCGGAAGACCGACGCATTTGAAAATTGGCTAACAGGGCTGAAAGATCAGCGCGGCAAAGCCAAGATTGTCGCGAGAATCGATCGCTTGGCGCTCGGCAACCCTGGCGATGTGGCGCCCGTTGGAGAGGGCGTGAGCGAACTGCGTATACATTTCGGCCCAGGCTACAGGGTCTACTTCGTGCGACGCGAAAAGACCATCGTGGTCTTACTGTGCGGCGGCGACAAAGGCAGCCAAGAACGAGACATAGCGCAGGCGAAGTCGCTGGCGACAGAATTGGAGGATGAGTGACGATGGCCACGAAAACCTCGGCGTTCGACAGCGCGGAATATCTCGACAGCCCTGAAGCGATCGAGACCTATCTGGAGGACGCTTTGGAAAGCAATGATTCTGCGATCATCGCGCGTGCGCTCGGCGTAGTCGCGCGGGCGAAGGGCATGTCACGAATCGCCCAAGACGCCGGCTTATCGCGAGAGAGTCTTTACAAGGCGCTCAGCGCCGACGGCAATCCCGAATTAGCGACCGTGTTGAAAGTGATCAAGGCGCTTGGCCTCAAACTGACGATCGCGCCGACTCATCATGCTGCATAATGAAGAAACGACCGCTGAGCGCAATTCTTTAATTGTTTTACAGCGTCGCTAAGCTCCAAGCTGTCCCATCGGCGTTATCCGGCGCGCATGTAATAGCGCTGGATAGCGAGTCCCTCGCCAGACGTCCAATCGACCTCGCCGGTGATGTAGCCGACGCCGCGCCCGCGACGATCGACAACGTAGGACATCGGCATCCCATAGAGCGCAAAAAGCGATGAGGCGTCCTCGTTGACGTGCTTGGCGATGCGCCCTTCTGGGTCGAGGATGGGCTGGAGACGGGTAACGCCAACGCCTTTAAGAAACGCTGCGACCGCCGGCTTTTCGGCTTTGTCAATCGATACGGGGACGATTTCGAGATGGCTCGGGGCGACGATAGGTCGGAGGCGTTCGAGCATCGGCAATTCGCGGCGGCAAGGTGAACACTATGTCGCCCAGAAGCTCATCAGGACAACTTTCCCGCGAAGGTCGTTGAGGGCGACTGTTTTCCCGTCGATGCGTTCGAGCTTCAGCACCGGCGTTTCAATGAGAGAGCGAAGTTCGATGAATTGCGCCGCAGCCGTGCGCTGCGGCGGCGTCGGATACAATGGAAATTGTGCTCAGGCTGACGAAGACAACGTCGCCCCGACGACCGCGCAGACCACAGCACGGCGCGACAGACGTGGACTATCGCTTTTCACGCAGTATTCTCGGAGGAAGCCGCACCGGCCGGCGAGGACTGATCTGCGCCCAAGAGATATCCCCGAACGAGAATCCGCGCCCGGCGCAAGCGTGCCTTCGCCGTCACGACGCTGACATCAAGCCGCTCGCAAATTTCGGCGATGGTCACTTCCTCGAAGTCCCGTAGCAGAGTCATTTCGAGATAATGGGCCGGCGGGGACTCGGGGGCGAAGGCCAGTTCAGTCCGCAACTCGTCCGTGGATCGCTCCGTGAGATGCGCCTTGATGTGCTCCTCATCGAGTCCCTCGTGCCTGAACATTTTCCGCGACAGCCGCTGGCATTCGCGATGCACGACAGTAAACAGCCAGCCGGCGAAGGACGCCGCCTTCTTCAGCGTGCGCAGACGCCGCGCGACGATCGGCAGCGTTTGTTGCCCGGCATCGCCGATCTCGCTCGTCACGCAATGGCGCAAAGCCTAGCGGCGAGCATCGGACTGGCATTCCGCGAGAAGCCTTCCAGCGCCCAGCCGTCTCCGCGCTGAGCGCGGAGAACGAGTTCGTCTCTACCGCCACCATCGCCTCGCTCCCGGTTCGGTGATCCAACTTGCGCCCGACCATGGCGCAGGCCGGGCAAAGGCCGAGAAGTCCAGACATGGCCGCCATGGCGCCCATGGCTCCGACGCCCCACCCTATTGGTGTTGAGCCGAAATGGGCGATCGCCGCGGCGATGAGGTCCATGCCCATCGCCAACCGAACCGCGCGCTCCCAGCCGGAACATTCTTCACATATAGCATCTTCGATCTCCCGATCCCGTCGAGGTCGTCGTCAGCGCATCAAAAAGCGCGGGAATAGTTGGGCCGTCGATCGGCTCGCAAGCTTTCTTGCAGGATGGTCACGGCGATCGACAAGGGGACAACCACTCGATATTCGCCGCGGTAAATTGAGAGCCTTATCGCCGCATTTCATGCAGTGGTAAGGCTTGCGGCTTGCGGTGAATAGGAGCTACAATCACCGCAAATGACGCGGTGATTATGCCTTATATTCACGAACGCAAAGGCTGGCCCGCCTTCAGATGGAGCCGGGAGCGCTTGGCGGACAGCCTCGCTTCCGTCCGTTACCGGCAGGGACGGCTGATCGGCCGTATGGAGGGGCTCGGCTTTCAGCTACGCGCCGAAGCCGTCCTGCAAACGCTCACCGAAGAAATCCTGAAATCCAGCGAAATCGAAGGTGAGCAGCTCGACAAGGAACAGGTGCGCTCCTCCCTCGCCCGACGTCTCGGCATGGACATTGCCGGACTTGTCCCCGCCGATCGCGACGTGGAAGGCGTTGTCGAGATGATGCTCGACGCGACCCAGAACTATATGGCGCCGCTGACCAAAGAGCGGCTGTTCGCCTGGCACGCCGCTCTGTTTCCCACGGGGCGTAGCGGAATGCGCGAGATCGTGGTTGGCGCGTGGCGCAAAGAGGCATCAGGTCCGATGCAGGTCGTCTCGGGACCGGTGGGGCGCGAACGCGTGCATTTCGAAGCGCCCGACGCCGGAAGGATCGAGAAGGAGATGCATGCTTTTCTCGATTGGTTCGAAACCGACGCCATAATCGATCCCGTCATCAAAGCCGGCGTCGCGCATCTATGGTTCATCACCATCCATCCATTTGATGATGGCAATGGCCGCATCGCCCGCGCCATCGCCGAACTCGCGCTGACGCGTTCCGAGGGCAATCCCCAACGATTCTACAGCATGTCGGCCCAAATCCGCATTGAGCGCAACGCCTACTACGAGATGCTCGAAACGACGCAGAAGGGCGATCTCGACATTACCGCCTGGCTCGAATGGTTCCTCGAATGTTTGAACCGGGCGTTCGACGCCGCAGAGACGATCCTGGCCTCCGTGCTGCAAAAAGCGCGCTTTTGGGAGGCGTGTGCCGGAGAACCGCTCAACGACCGTCAACGAATGATGATCAATCGGCTGCTCGATGGATTCGAGGGCAAACTCACCTCGTCGAAATGGGCGAAGCTCGCCAAATGCTCCCAAGACACCGCACTGCGCGATATCGACGACCTCGTTAAGCGCAACATCTTACTCAAGGATGTGGCTGGCGGCCGCAGCACGAGCTACTCGCTGCGCAAACTCTGACCATCGGCGCCGGCGCCCCCATTTCGATGTCGCGCTCGTCCCTATTCCAGACGAAACCGCCAGCGCAAACCTTGCCGGTCAGCGATCGTCGGCATCACCTCTTTCCTTGCCCTTTGACGGCGCTCGGGCGCCGCGACGCATGAGCCTGTCGAAAAGCTCTCTTTTCAGGTGGTCGCGCCTCGTTTCTGGCCTCAGCATTTCAGAGACGAATCTCCACAACTGCTGCGAAAGCTCATGGTCGCTTGGGTTGCTAGATCGTTCCAGCTCCTGGGACTCGATCCGGTATGCGTCGCGGATTGCCGTCTGCCGGTCGCGCGTCTTTTTCTCCCAAGGACGCGGCGAAATTCTGCCCCCACGCGCTTCCCTGATGATCTCCTCGCGGGCCAGGCGCTCCACGCGAGGCGGCTCGCCCCGCTCCCTGATCGAGCGAACGACGCCGCGCTCGGCCTTCCGGATCTTGCCGCGCGCGCGACGCGGCGTCGCCTCCGCCTCGACGCCGCGCAATCGCAATTCGCCGGCGAAATCCTCGCGCCATGTCGCAAGATCGGCCTTGCGAGGATTGAGCCGCCTCCCGTTGTAGCCCAGCGAGCGCACCGTCAGATGAACGTGCGGATGCTTATCGTCAAGATGCAGCACGGAGACGTAATCATGCGCGCCGCCGAAAGTTTCCATCGCAAAGGCGCGGACTGCGTCCTTCACGGCGATGGGATCCGTTCCCGGCGGCATCGACAGGACGATGTTATGGGATAATGGCCCGTTCCGACGCCGGCGCTGATCGAGCGCCGCGTCGTCGGCCCATTGCACTTGTATGTCCCGCAATCCCTGCCGCCCGTCCATGACCGCGCCGGTTTCCGTTTCGGCCGCCAGCTCGCCCTTGCGGGTGATATATTCGAGATGGGATTTCAGATGAGCGACGGTCTTGCTCTTGCCGGTGATTTTGACCATCACCTCAGGCGTCTTTGCGACGATCCGCTGTAATTTGGACCGCATCGCGGGCGTGAGCTTTCGTGGATCGCCTGGATCAGAAATTTCCCATTGGGCGCGCTTCGGCCTTCGGACCGGGGTTTGCCATACATAGGAGATAGGCGGCAGTTCAAGATCGCGGTCGCCCTCGCCGCTCATCGGCCCGGCCAATAATCGGCGTTCCGTTTCAGCGCGGCGCGCAGTTCGACAAGCGCCCCTTCGATTTGCGCCGAGGCCTCTCGGATTGCTTCGGCCTCGATCTTCACCGATTGCCCAATCAACCGGTTCAGATTAGCGGCATGGGCAATCTGGTTGATGTTGCCGCCAATGCGGTTCAGCTCCCGCGCCACGGCGCGCAGCGCCTGGCGTTCGTCATGCGTCTGCTGCACCGGAAAGCCGAGCCGCGCCCTTACCAGCGATGCGATCCATTGCGTGCGGTTCATGCCGCGCTGCGCAGCGATGGTTGCCAATAAACCTAGCTCGCTTTCACACAGCCTGATCGTCACTTTACGCGACGCCCCTGTACGCATCGCACCTTCCGCTGGCGACGTTTCATTCCCTATCGCGTGCTCGACGAGACGCCGCATTGCGGCGGATTTTCCGCCTTCATTCGCCGCCATCGCCGCGAATTTTTCAGCAAGCGCATCGTCGAGATGAAATCCCAGAAACGCCATGCGTTCGGTTCGCCCTTTCAAAGCGCGAGACGTTTAAAAATGGCTGGCGGCAAGCCTATCCTGCACTCACCCTCGAAAAAATGATGCGCTCCATTTTCAAGTTTTCGGGGCTCGATTCCGATTAGCCGACTTCGCGTGGCGGCGTGTTCGTTGATTGCCTCGGATCGTTCCGGGCGGCGTGAAGATCGATACGATCATCCAGCCAGGTTGCTTTCTTGCCCGCGCCTTTTCCACACCCTCCGGCCTCTCTACGGCGCTATTTGAGAGCGCATTCGGCCTCCGGGCGCTCCGCTTCGCTTCGTCCCTTCGGGATGGAAAAGCCACTACATGACGCGCGGCCCTATCGCCTGCATGCCCTCACGCGCTGGAGAGGTCCGTCCTCAGCTCAACGAGCTTCAATGCGGCGAGAGGCAAGTCCTCGATCGTGCAGTCGTCGTCGAAGGAAACCAAACCATGCGTTTCGCCCTTGCTCGATCCGCGATCCAGAATCAGCTTCCCGGAACGCCGGCCGTGCTCGACGCGTAGCATCGTGGCCATTGCTTTGGACGGCACGTAGCTTCGGGCAGGTCGCCTTGACCCACGTGATGCTTCGTCATGAGCGATTCTGGACGGATCGAGTCGATCGAGCTGGCCGCTTTCATGCTCGCCATGCGAAACGGCGGCGCCATTCAGTGCTCCACTCAGCGACGAATCATCGATTCGCGATGCCCGAGCGCTTAGGCCTTCACTGAAGGCGATCACTTGTACGCGGGTGAACGAGTCATGTTCCGCGCAAAACGTCTCAACGGCCTGCGGAGACTTTTTCCACATCTGATGCAATTCATAAACGGCGCGGATCGGCGACGTCTCCAAGCGCTCCCGCAATATGGGCGCCATTTGCGCGACCGACGCATACATCGCGATATAGCTCTTGTTCTTGCCGAGTCGCAGCGCGATGTCCTTTTGCTTCTCGCCCGCCGCAAGGCGGGAAGCAATGAATGCGGCAATATCCGCGGCCGAAAGGTCGTCCCGTTGGATATTCTCGATCATCTGGTCGTAAGGATCGCTACTCTCTCCCAAATGAATAAACGCAGCGATCGTCGCGCGACCAGCAAGTTGCGCCGCCCGAAAGCGCCGCGCCCCGAAGACGATTCGGTGCATTCCGTTGGGACCCGCTGGGGTAAGGCCGATCGGTTGAAGGATGCCGCGTTCCCGGATCGAGGCGGCGAGCTCCTCCAGCGTCTCGGCGTCGAAAGCGCGTCGGGGCTGATGGGGGTCCTCCTCGATCGACGAAAGCGGGATTTCGAGGGGCTTGCCGCTCGAAGCGGGCGCTTCGAGGCCCTCGAGCTCGTCCAGCAGCAGCGCGACGTCATCGAGTTTACGGGCGTAGCTCATGCCATCTCCATCTTGATCGCGAGCTTATCGAACACGGCGCGCATCTCACGGCCGGCGTCGCGCGCCGCCGTCTTTGGCAAACTCCAGACTGGTTTTTTCTCGGCCAGCGCCTCGCCGATCGACGAGCGCTGCGGGATCACGCCCTCGAACAGGTATTTCGTGCCGAATCTCTGGACGAGGCTCTTCAAATTTTCTCGTTGGCGCGGTGAGGTCGTCTGCAGCCGATTAGGGATCAATCCAAGGAACTCGAGGCCGGAATTGTATTTCTGCTTTACGCCAAGGATGTGCGTCAGCAGAGTTTCAATGCCGTCGATGGCATAGTCGTCAAGGTCGATCGGCGCCAGCACGAACTGCCCGGCGATTAGCGCCGCGAGATTGCGTACGCCGAAGGTCGGCGGCGTGTCGATGACCGCAATATCATAGGCGCGCGATGTGTCCTTAATATTGGAACGGAATTGCTCGATTGTTTTGCCGTCTACCGCGACGATCCCGCGCAATGCGGCGCTGGCGCCAAGGACCCGAATGCCTGCGCTCGCTATTGGTGGAATGGCGACGGGATGCTCAAAGAGCGCTGCCGCGTCAACTTCGCCGGCGTGGGCCGCCAGCGTCGTTGTGCCATTGCTCTGGGGATCGAGGTCGAGGAAGAGAACGCGTTTGCCGCGTTCTGCAAAATACCAGGCGAGATGCACGGCGATCGTGCTTTTGCCAACGCCGCCTTTCTCGTTGTTCACGACGAGCGCCTTCATGTGGCCGCCGGGGTCGTCGCGACGATCACGAATGCCGGCGCTCATCGTCTGTCCTGTGGTTCTGTTGGTTCGAATCGCTACGATGGAGTTTTTACCCGGCAATCCAAGGAGAACCACTGCGACATTTCACAGGGGTAAAAGAGGGAAGCAGCCATTTGCGCCCACCGGGACGTTGTAATCTTTGCGCTTGGCAACCGGCGCAAAAAAGTTTGTCCGGGACAAACTCCAGCCGACAGGCGGGAAGCTTTGCCCCAGGCAAACTCGGGCCGCCTGACGGCGGGGAGAGATGAAA